>RPQK01000734.1 GCA_003819755.1 Acidobacteriota bacterium
AGCCGACCCCCGGGGTCGGCCTGAACCGGCGAGCTGCAACCATCGTTTTCGCCGGGCTCCCAGCCCGGCTGCCGGACTCTGGAGAGTCCGGCCACAATAAAAGCCCCGTTCACCACGGCTGGTGCACCGACTTCGCCCTGGCCACCGGGCAAAAAGTAAATGGCATGGGGCGAGACGCCTGCGCTCCCAGCGGACGCCTCCACCTTCGAGGCCCTCAGGCCGATAGTTAGCGCTTATGGGCGTGAGGACGCAGCCAGGGCCTAAAGTGCAGGCATGGCCACCCGAGTGGTGTAGAGCTGTCGACCCCGCGTCTCTATTCGGTCGGGAGGTTGTCGGGGGTAGCCGGGTTAAGCGCCTTCGCTTTCGCCGCTTCGTCACCGTCGCGGTAGATCGCGATTCGATCGATCCCAAATCCAGGCGATCGACCCGCCACGTACAGAGTGTTTTCTCCAGCTTTTAAATCGAAGGCCTGGACTCCCCAGTCAAGCCAGCTGAAACCCGCGCCATCCTTGAGCGAGTCGCCCGACCGCCTCACCGGCGCTTCGGGTAGGCCTCCCCGCCCGACCACTCCGACCCAGCAATCAATGTCCCGATCTTTCGCTGCGACCGAGCAGCAGAAGTTCCCATCGTTCGTGAAATGATAGTTCCTAAGGTCGACCCGATAGCGACCGGCTTTGTGAACCTTCAGACGAATGATCAGCCACTCGTCGGCGGGTCCTTGCTCAGTCCCGGTTTGATCGACGCCAGCCCACGTTTTTCGGTCTTCCGACCGGTCGCATCCCCGCCAGACGAGATATCCTGCCCCCGTGAACCCTGCGGGCCGGTCCTCGACACACCAGCCGGATGCGCGAAGTGGTTCGGCCTCGATGACCAGGAATCCGTTCCGGAGCTCCCATGCCTCGTCCGTCAGGGGGTCCTCCAAGCGTGCAACCGATTCAGGCGGCTCGACCTGTCCCCGGTTGACTGTCTCCTCTGGCCCCTCTCCAGACGGGTCTGCCGCGGGTTCGCGCGCAAGGACGACCTTGTCCACTACCCAACGGCTTCCTCGCGGGTACGAGCCGTCTAACGCGGCTTTGCCCTGCACCAGCAGAAGACGATGCCAACCAGGCCGCTTTACCGTGACCGAGCGGATTTCATCGCTCCATCCCAGTCGCTCAGGAAGCGTGACATTGGAAACAGTGGCCTCGATCGAAGAGGCAGCCTCCTCCTTGAAGAAGATTCGGACCTCGTCGGAGCGGTCACCTGCCCGGCCGAGAAGCCAAAGCCGATAAGAACCAGGCTGGCTGAAGTGGATGGCATACCGAAGGTGATCCGTGAAGGCCCCCCTTTTGATCGTCATCGCGTTCTGCCCCTGCCCGTCAGGTGAAAACGCCGAGCCGGGCAAGGCAGCGTTGCGCCCTTTGACCACAGCCCAGGCGCCCTGCCGCTCCGTATAGTGTTCGGCCTCGATAGAGACCACTCCGTTCCTCTCAAGGAAAGTCTCGCCCGCCCAGGCGGTTGCGGGCAGGCCCAGGAAGATCGCCCAAGCGAGGGCTAATCGAGAGAGAATCATACCTTGATTGTACTTCAACGAACTGGTGACGTGGGCCTTTCACAACTCGATCTCTGTACGTCGCTGCATTCGCTCCGTTATTCTTAACATCGACGCTGAAAAACCAGGAGATCCGATGCTCGATACCAGTCAGAAACCGGACTCGACCAGTAAACCAAAGGTCAGAACGCTCCCCGCACTCCGCTGGTGGATCGGGGGCCTCCTCTTCCTATCGACTGTCATCAATTACATCGATCGGCAGACCCTGTCGGTTCTCGCTCCCTACCTCAAGCGAGAGTATCAGTGGACCAATGAAGACTTCGCTTTGATCGTGATCGGCTTTCGCCTCGCTTATGCCTTCGGGCAAACCGGCGCGGGGCGGCTGCTTGACCGGATCGGAACCCGGCTCGGTCTCACGATCACTGTGACCTGGTACTCGATCATCGCGATGCTTACATCGCTGGCTGGCGGCCTGCGCAGCTTTTTTGCTTTCCGCTTTCTCCTCGGCCTCGGCGAGTCAGCAAACTGGCCGGGCGCGACCAAGGCGGTCGCAGAATGGTTCCCAAAGCGTGAAAGGGGCTGGGCGGTCGCCCTGTTTGACAGCGGATCTTCGATCGGCGGGGCCGTTGCCCCCTTCCTCGTGCTCTGGTTGTACCATTCTTTCGGCGGATGGCGTCCGGCCTTCATCATCACAGGCACGCTCGGTTTCTTCTGGTTGATTGCCTGGCGCATCCTCTATTACCCACCGGAATCACATCCCCGCCTCTCTCAGGAGGAACGGGAGATGATTCGGAAGGACAAAGAGGAAAGCGCCCACGACGCGGAGCAAGGCGACCCGCCCAAGTGGCGGGATTTGCTGCGCCTGCGCCAGACTTGGGGCGTTATTGTCGGGCGATCTTTTACCGACCCGGTCTGGTTCTTCATCACCGACTGGTTTGCGATCTATCTTGTGGCCAAGGGGATCACCCTCGAAGAGGGGCTTATCGCTTTTTGGATTCCGTTTCTGGCGGCCGATCTGGGAAACTTTTCAGGCGGGGGTGCCTCCAGCTGGCTGATTCGCCGGGGCTGGCCGGTGGGAAGGGCCCGCAAAGCGGTGATCGTCTTTGGCGGGACCGGCATGCTGACCCTCGCCGGGGCCGCGTTCGCCGACACTCCGTACGCGCTCGCTGCGCTTTTCGGGTTCTCGACTTTTGCCTACGCGACCTTTTCCACGATGGTGCTGGTCCTCCCCTCTGACCTGTATCCCAGCCGGTCCGTCGCGACCGTCAGCGGCATGGCGGGCACTGGCGCCGGAATCGGCACGATCGTTTCGACTTACCTGATCGGCTACGTTTCGGACCGCTACTCGTTCGAGCCGATCCTCATCACAGCCAGCCTGATTCCGTTTGCCGCGATGTTTCTGGTGCTCGTTCTGATTCGGAACACGGGAGCGGTCGAAAAGGGCCTGGTCCGGCGGATTTAAACTGAGCCACACGTGAGAAGGTGCGGAAAAATCAGGCTTGTCTGCAACCGTAGGTCCCATCTCCAGATGGGACCTTGCTGTCGTACCTCGTGCTTCAGACTTCCCTCTGGATTTCGAACCAGCGCGCAGGAACAACCCGTAGGTCCCATCTGGAGATGGGACCTACGGTTGCAGGCAACTTCGGTTTCCTCAAACCTTTACACCCGTGCCGCGATCCAAGCCAGGTTCCGCTTGGCCGAGTCGAAGGGATTCCGGTCCTCCGGCTCGTCTTCCCACGAATAGGCACCCTGGTAGTTGATCGCCTGTAGAGCCTTCAAGCAGCCTTCAACATTGGCGACGCCCTCCCCCAGCGGGCAGGTTTCGTGCGCCCCGGCCTTCTTGACGTCCTTGATGTGAGTGTGCCTGACGAGCGAGCCGCACGCTTTAATGACGTCCGGGCCCGAGACTCCCTGGGTGCCAAGCCAGCCGGTGTCGATGCAAACGCCCAACCATTCGTTCCCCGCGCCGATCTTCTTCTTCAGCTCATCGGCGCTTTTCTCGGGATGGTTCTCGATGTTGCAGCGAATACCCGTTTCCTTGCAGAGCGCCGTCGCCTGCTCAGGACTCAACGTTCCCAGGCCGCCGTCGATGTGAGGAATTCCGAGAACCTGGCATATCTCGGCCGTTTTGGGACTGAGCCGTCCGGCATAGGCCACGGCTTTTAACCCGGCTCCGTCGAGGATCTTCTTCCACTCGAGGGCCTTCGCGCGGTCGAGCTTTTCCGGGGAGGCATGCGCCTCCCAGACCTCCACCGCTTTGAACCCGGTGGCCGCGATTTCCTGGCAGATTGCCCGCCACGCCGCCGCATCGGTCGCCTCGGCTGTCTTGATGTGCTGGGTCATCCAGTTCCGGAGCTCATACCGGTAACCGGTCACCCTCGCCACAAGATTGGCGGTGTTGAACGCAATCTGGGGAGGGCCTGCCGCTTTCGCAACGGCCCAGAATCCGACCGCG
>RPQK01000735.1 GCA_003819755.1 Acidobacteriota bacterium
CTAAGACGATGGCATCTGTTGGCGTGTGCGCGGGCGAAGCTTAGAACGCGAAAACGGGTCTGAAAATCGCTTCTAAGCCCCTTTTTCAGGCCTCTCAATCCGTTAACCTGCTGATAGGGTGTTAGATCATGAGGTCCGACCCTGACTCTCGGCAGATCATGAGGTCCGACCCTGACTCTCGGCAAAGTGCTTCTCGACGGCCGCACGTAGCAGTTCATAGGAGGGCGAGGTCGGTGCTCTGACGCAGGGCACGACGCCCGGGACACTCATCGCAATGGATACTACTCGAAAAGCGCGTATTCTTCTCCCCTTCGACTGCTTCAGGGCTACAATGGTCCGCGAAAACGTGGCGGTGGTTCGGACTTGGGTTCCGACGGCTTTCGCGCCACCAGTACAGTACGGCCGCCGTTTGACCGGCCTCTCGTGCTGTGGAGGTGAGCTATGCGTCCTGAGCAGTCCTTAGTCGTGACCGTCCTGTTCCTCACCCTGTTCACTACGATCTTCAGTCAAGAAGCCATCGCTTCTCAGCCACCGGAAATCATTTACGGCCAGTCCTCGGTCGAGTGGCCGGCGCCCGCTCCCGATGCGAATCTCGTCCTGACCCTTTCCGGCCCCGAAGGGCTTTACCTGAAACAGGAGTACCAGGCGGGCGTCTGGCCCCGCCTCAGCTTGATTGACGAGCAAGGCCGGGCGCGGCCTGAAGGGGTATACAAGTGGGAGCTGATCGTCCAGTTCGGATGGGGGAGCGAAACCCAATCGGGCCAGTTCCTGATTGAAAGAGGGCGAGCTATCCCGCAGGCCGCACGTGAGAAACAGTCGGCCACGATCGAGCCCGGTGCTCCAGAGAACAGCCTCTATGTCGACAACCAGGGACGCGTCGGAATCGGGACGTCGGTACCCAGAGCCCAGCTGCATTTGAAGGGAACCGCCCCGGGTCTGGCTGTGGAAGACACCGGCGCAGGCGGGCGCGAGTACAGCCTCCACAGCGAGGAAAAAGGCGGGCTCGGCCTCTTTGACGAAACTGCAGGCAAGGCCCGATGGTTGGTGGATGCGGAAGGCCGCCTGGGGATCAACATGACGGAGCCGACTTCTACCCTCACCGTGGATGGATATATCGAGACCACCAAGGGATTCCTGGTAAACGGCCGTCCGCTGCCCACGGTCGGCGGATTTGTCGGAACCCGTCCACTTTCAGCCGAGACAGCGACCAACAACTTCTTCGGGACCTGGGCCGGTGATTCCAACACAACCGGCACGTGCAACTCCTTCTTCGGCGGATCGGCAGGCACTTCGAATACGACTGGGAGTTACAACTCGTTCTTCGGCAACGGTACCGGCGTTTTCAACTCGACAGGTGCGTCCAACGCCTTCTTCGGCGCCAGCGCGGGCTATAGCAACACAACAGGCAACTCCAACTCGTTCTTTGGCACGTCGTCGGGTTACTACAACACCGAAGCGGTCGGCAACTCCTTTTTCGGCCACTCCGCCGGTTACCGCAACACTGGTAACGAGAACTCCTTTTTCGGCCGTTCGAGCGGTCAAGCCAACACGACCGGGGTGTTCAATTCGTTTTTCGGCTCTTTCAGCGGCTACTCCAACACCATCGGTTTCAACAACTCCTTCCTGGGAACTTCAGCCGGCCACTGGAACACCGAGGGACACGGCAACTCGTTTTTCGGCGCGAACGCTGGAAGAGCCAACATAACCGGTGACGGAAATTCATTCTTCGGCGATTCCGCCGGCACCGCCAGCACGGGTGGCTACAACACCGCCATCGGCTACTACGCGGGAGGCCACGTGACGGCCCAGGTTTATAACACTTTCCTCGGCGCCTACACCGACTTGGATACGTCGGCGAATCCTCAAGTAACGAATGCGACCGCAGTCGGATACAAATCGTATGTCAGCAGGTCGAACAGCGTCGTTCTCGGTGCGGTCAGGGGCTATAGCGGAGCATCGGTCGAGACGTTCGTCGGGATAGGGACCCCGAGCCCAGACCGTCAGCTGGTTGTCGAAGGCAGCCAGGCGATCGGGAAATTCCGCCGCCTGAATGAGAGCGGCCCAGCCTTCGCTCCCGCCTTTTTGCTGGAGCGCGGGCGGGGCACGAACACCGCTCCGCTCGATATCACCTCCGGCGATTATCTCGGGAAGGTGCAGTTTCGGGGTTTGGTCGGCGGTACGACACGCGAGTACGGCGCCTTCGCCTTCATTTCCTCCGACACCAATCAGAACGGCCGTTTTTCCTTTGTCGACCGCGATCTCGTCACCGAGCGGATGGTGGTTCTTAACACCGGGAACGTCGGGATTGGGACGAACGCCCCGACCGAGCGCCTCGACGTGAACGGGAATCTGAGGGTGAGGGGCAGCGTGGTTTACGGCGCTCCGGCCGTCCCCGTCCCGGATTATGTCTTCGAGCCCGGCTTCCGACTGATGCCGCTCCCTGAGCTCGAGCAGTACGTGACTCGCGAGAGACACCTCCCCGACATTCCGAACGCGAGCGAGATCCAGGCCCACGGCGTGAACCTCGGGGAACTCCAGATGAAGATGCTCGAGAAGATCGAGGAGCTGACGCTCCGCACCATTGAACAGGCCAAGGAGATTGAAGCTCTCAGGCAGTTGGTAAGAAAGGCGCTGGGCGAACGAGATCAGAACTAGCGACCAGTTCGCATTGGCTGACCCTCCCGTCGCGGGCATCGGGGTCGGGCCTGGACCCGATTGGCGCTGGCGGTTCGAAATTCAGACAGGCGAAAGCGACGACTTCGAGTTGAGGATGTACAACATCACACCTGAAGGCGACGAGGCTCTTGCCGTTCGTGCCCAGTATTGGCGGCTCATCGGCTGACAAACTGAGGCGCAGGGGAGCGGGCGGGACGCCCGCGAACCCAGTGCGGACGAGACGTCCGCGCTCCCGAAGGCCGTCCGCGCGCTACCACCCGATTCGTGGGGTTGGTGGATCTGATTTCTGACTGCAAAATGGGCCGAATCGGCAAACGTAGGGTGGGTTTCAAAACCCACCCTACGTTTGCCGATTCCGCGCATCAATCACCGCGGCTTCTCGATCGACCAGAACTCGACGGCGTAAGACGCCAGGTCCAGCTCCATCTCAGCCGAGAGCGCCACGTCCTTCAGCGGACGCAGGCGGGCGTTCTCGTCACTGCTCGCGCTCGCTGCATCGAGCGAACGGCGATGAGCGACGAGCCGTCCGGGGAGGTGCAGATTGATCACCTTCACTTTTGTCGGAGCGGCCGAGAAATTCCATATCAGCAGGCTGTGAAGGTCGTAGGTTTGATCATACGTAAGGAAAGCGTGCGCGGTCGGTGAGCTCGAGTCAGCCGCCAGCCGGTCCCCCGTAAGCCGGGACAGCAGTTTGAACGCGAAGTAGGGCGGGCGGACGTTGTTCTGATAATCAAAGAGGCCGTCGTATTGCGGCATCCGGTTCCACCAGGCGGCCATGAACGAGGCGCCTTTCGCCGAGAAGAATCGCGCGAAGCGGTCCCGGTCAACGTGGAAATCCCGGATGTGGTAGTAGCAGGATAAATCCAAGCCCGCGTCTTTCATCTGCCATGCGACTTCGGCCACAAAACAGGGCTGGATTCGAGCGTTCTCCGGCGGCGTGGTGAGAGCCATGTTCCATTCGTCGAGAACTGTCTCCGGCTTCAGTTTTGGGTACCTGCCCAGAAGCGCCTTCACATAGTCGATTGTGGCGCGGATGGCAGCCGGGTCGCTGTTGTAGATATGCCAGGAAACAAAGTGAAGCGGAACCTGTCGCGAGGCGCACAGCTCGAACAGCGCCGGCAGGATCGGCGATTTGAAGTACGCGAGGGCGGGCCCGCCAACCTTCGCCTGCGGATCGGCCCGCAGCGCCGCGGCGACGGTGTATTCGTAATATCGACAGTAGCTCTCGTGAGTAAACCGATATGGACATCCGCCGTCTTCCCCGATGTCCGGCTCATTGCCCACTTCCGAGTACTGGATGCCGGATA
>RPQK01000736.1 GCA_003819755.1 Acidobacteriota bacterium
GTGAACCTCTTTGGCATCCGCCAGCAGGCCCTTCAAGTCCGCGATCCCGACACCCGGGCCGGTCGGCACCGTCATTTTCCCGTCTTTGACGGTGATGGCCGGATCAAACCATTTCCCGTACTTCTCGGTCCCGAGTTTGTATTCCTGGTAGCGGCCGGCATCGCGGATGCAGGAAGCGAAGTGGAGCATGTAGACAAACCCAAAACCGCCCGAAATGTGGACGGTCGTGGGCATATCGGCGAGATCGGCCATGCGGGCGACCCGGATCGACCGGATAAGTCCTCCGTAGTACTGAAGGTCAGGCTGGACGATGTCGACGCCCCGGTTCGCGATCATCCAGCGGAAGCGCCAGTCGCTGTACTCCTGCTCGCCGCCCGCGACCGGGATCGTGAGCACATCCGCCACTTTCCTGGTGTCTTCCAGGTGATCAAACGGGCACGGTTCTTCGTAATACACGGCCTTGTTGTCTTCGAGCATGCGGCCGACCTCGATGGCCTGGGGCGGGTCATAGGAACTGTTTGAGTCGGCATGGATGTCGATCGCGTCGCCGAAGGTCTTGCGCACGAGCGGGATCAACGTTTTCGTGCGACCGGGCATGGCGTCGGCATTTCGGCTCATCCGGCCCCCGACACGGAACTTGAGGGCCTTGGCGCCCGACTGCGCGAGCAGCTTGCGCAGGTTCTCGATCTCCTGCTCCGGCGTGGTATCCCGCCTGCCGCTCGCGACATACATCGGGATCTCCGTGCGAACGACCTCACCAAGTAATGCGCCAATCGGCTTCTTCGCGATGCGGCCGAGCATATCGAGGATGGCAAACTCGACCCACGCCTGGCAGCTCCAGAAGATCAGGCCGTAGAGCTTGTAATTGCTGTCGTCCCGGTAAACCTCCCAGAGCAAGTCCTCGAGCCGGCGGGCGTCTTTCCCGACAAAAGTCGGGATCACCCGCTCGGTGAGGATGGGGTGAAACTCGGCGGGCCGGCCGGGCTGGGGGAGCGCAACACCTTCAGCCCCGTCCTTGGAACGCACGTGGACGATGTACTCGTCGCCTTTCTTGAGCAGCCTGATCGAGTCGATGACCACCGGGGTGGAGAGCCCCTCGAGTTTCAGCACCGGCCGCACGGCAGCCCGATCCAATTCCTCCATGCTCGGCGTTTTGGTCACGGTCCTACTGGAGCCGTGCAAACCCTTCGCTGCTATCGCGCCCATTCCGGCCGTTGTCAGCCACTGCCGCCTGTTCACTCTCATCACTTTTCTCCCTTCGCCGTTTCTGCTCTTTGGCCTCAGTTGCCTATCGGAGGATCAGATAGGCGAATACGCCAAAAAGCAGTAACGACAAGAGCAAGCAACCCCGACAGCCGCCGCAGCCCATAAGCCTCCTCGTCCTTCAGTCTAGCTGAGAATATCACTCAGCGGCCGTCGGATAAACGGATTTGGCAGGCGTGGTGGCATTCTGGGCGCGACTGCTACAATCTCCCTTGTGGCTCGGATCCCCCTTCCGGTCGATGAATACCTCACACCAATCGCCACTGCGGTCGATCAGCATCGCCGGGTGGTGGTGGTGGCACCGCCAGGGGCGGGGAAGACGACCCGTATCCCTCCCTCGCTAACCGGCGCCGGGCCGGTGATCCTCCTTCAACCGCGACGCGTTGCCGCGCGCTCGATTGCGAGAAGGATCGCCCAGGAACAGGAGTGGACCCTCGGAGAGGAGGTAGGGTGGCAGGTCCGGTTCGAGCGGCACTACGGCCGCAACACCCGGCTCCTGGTGGTTACCGAAGGGATACTGACCGCGCGGCTGCAGAGCGACCCGCTCGTTTCCGATTTCCGCACTGTCATCCTCGACGAGTTTCATGAACGCAGCATTCACGCCGATCTCGCACTGGCGCTTTTGAAAGAGGCCGGCCAGGCTCGTGAAGACCTCAGGCTGGTCATCATGTCGGCCACGCTGGAAGCGCAAAGAGTATCGGACTACCTTGGCGGCTGCCCGGTCATTCAAATAGAGGCTCAAACCCATCCAGTCGAGATCCGTTATTCAACCGGCTTGGCCATCAGCCAAGCCGTGAGAGAGGTAATAAGCCAGCCGGGCGGCCATGTTCTGTGCTTCCTGCCGGGCGCTGGAGAGATTTCTCAGGTCGCCCGCGATTTGGCTGGACTTGGTGAGGGCGTGCAAATCATGCCGCTTCACGGCTCCTTGCCCTCGTCGGAGCAGGACCGGGCTTTGGCGGCCGGCGCGGTGCGGAAGGTGATCCTGGCGACAAACATTGCAGAGACTTCCCTGACGGTGGAAGGCGTTACGGACGTTGTCGACGGCGGCTACCACAAAGTCCTCCGTTATGATCCGCGTACGGGAATCGACAGGCTCGAGCTCGAGCGAATCCCGGCAGATTCGGCGGCCCAACGCGCGGGGCGAGCGGGACGATTGGGTCCCGGCCGGGTTCTCAGGCTCTGGGATCCGCGCGATCGCTTGCGGACTCATCGGGACCCGGACATCGTCCGCATCGACCTGGCCGCTCCATTTCTCGACGTGATAGCCTGGGGAGGCGACCCTCTTTCCCTCGACTGGTTCGAAGCACCGCCCAGGGAGCACGCGTTGTCCGCCCTTGACTTGCTCGAACGGCTCGGCACCCTTGAACGTGGGCGCCTGACCGCGCTCGGACAACTCGCCCGGCGCCTGCCCCTTCACCCCCGACTGGCTTGTCTGCTGATTGCCGCCGACGCCTCTCCTCGTGCTGCGGCCGTTTGCGCGCTCCTCTCCGACCGGGTCCGGGCCCTTCCTGCAGACCACAGCACGGTCTCCGATCTGCTCAGTCAAGCGGACCGCATACCAGAGGCGTCCCCCTTCGTCCAGCAGGCGGCACGGGAGATAGGAGCACTCGGCCGACGACTTCTGAAATCACGCACGACGGACCAGTCAGACGAGCGATTACTGCGGGCCGTCTTTGCCGCATATCCCGACCGTGTGGCCAAACGGCGAGAACCGGGCTCGGATCGGCTGCTGCTTGCCGGCGGCCATGGCGGACGCCTGGCGCGATCGAGTGGAGTTCGGGAAGGCGAATACCTCGTTGCCGTGGATGTGACCCACACTCGGCAGGGCGAGGTCTCCGAGGCTTCCGTGCGGCTGGCCAGTCTGATACGGAAAGAGTGGCTCCAACCGACCGACCTCGCGGTCGAACATCTTTTCGATCCCGCCACTCAGGCGGTGCGAGCATTCGAGCAGGCGCTGTACGGCCAGATCCTGCTGTCGGAACGCCCTGTTCCTCCCGATCGCGCTCAAGCATCCGAGATCCTCGTGCAGGTGCTCGAGCAATCTGCCTTGGACCCAGAAGCGCGGCAGTTTATGAAGCGGGCCGAACTGGCCGGAATCCAGGTTGATTTGGATGCGGCCCGTCGCCAGGCCTGTGCCGGCAGAGTCACGCTCCCTCGCCTGGATTTGAGGAGTTTTGTCTCCAACCAACAGCTGCGAACGATAGGTCGGCTCTGCCCGGAACAAGTTACTGTCCCGAGCGGACGCCGGGTTGCGCTCGATTACCGGGATGACGGGACGGCGTACCTGTCGGTAAAGCTACAGGAGCTGTTCGGCCTGGCGGAAAGTCCTCGAGTCGGGCTGCGCCGGGAGCCGGTTCTGATCGAATTGCTGGCGCCGAACGGGCGGCCGGTCCAGACAACGAGGGATCTGCGAAGCTTCTGGGAGGGTGTTTATCAGGAGGTAAGGAAGGAGTTGCGCGGGCGTTACCCGAAACATCCCTGGCCCGAAGACCCCTGGACCGCCCGGGCGACTGCCGGGGTGAAGCCAAAGGGTGGATGAGGATCACAGAGGCGCGGACGACGCGGAGGGTGAAAAGGACCTCAAAAACAGGGGCAAAGGGGCAGAGGATCAAAGGGGCAAAGGGGCAAAGGGGCTAAGGAATCTGCTATCCGTCCTTGCCGTCCTTGAGGTCGTTGGGGTCCTTTTAACCCTGATCCCGGCCGGTCTCTCGCCACCCA
>RPQK01000737.1 GCA_003819755.1 Acidobacteriota bacterium
AATTCGCTTTGCGTTCATCTCCGCTTCTCCTCGTATGAAGCATCCCTACTGCAATGTCACCTTGGTCGACACGGCGCCGAGCTTTGGCGACTCGGCCGTTATTTCCACTGTCGACCCTTTCTTGCCTCGGACCGTCCACTCCACTTTGTTGGTTCCGCCGCTGCCCACCAGTGACGGCACTGATTCCGTCGGCCGGCCCGAGAAAAGACTCTGATCGCCGTTGGTCTTGATGCGCACCGTAATCGGCCAGGACGCCTGCGCGCGCCGGCCCTGGGCGGTCGAAGTCGGCAGCCAGCCGGGGTTGGTGAGGTAGCAGGTGACATTGAAGAGGTTTTCGTCGATCGGCTTAACCCGTGTTTCACCGATTTTGAGGTCCGCCGTCCGATCCATCAGCTTAAGGTAGAAATCAGTGGAGAACCCAGCCAGCTTCTCAATCTGAGCTGGAGGCGGCAAGACTCGCACGTACGGGGCAAAACCGCCGATCTCGACCTGGCCGAGAGTAGGGTGCGTGAAGGGCGCCCAGGCGACAAAGCCTTTTCCCTCCACGCCCGAGTCCGACCACTTCAGCACGTCCGTGTCTACATTCTCGGTTCCAGCCGCGCCGCCGCCCGCACCCGGTCTCGCTCTTTGCATTCTCTCGGCCATCTCGGCCATCCGCGCAGGCGTGACCTGCCCGGACTCGACCATCTTACGGAGTTCTGCGGCCCCGAATCGGCCGGCGCCTCCCTGGGCTTTCAAGAACGCGTCGAGCTTGCTTTCCTCGATGGCCAGGAACTGTTCCTTGGTCATGCCCTTGATCTTCTCCAACGTGAGCTCGTCTCCCTTGGGCGCGTCTTTCTTTACTTCCGGCACCGTCCAGAGATCGGTCGAGAAAACGGGAACGCCGTACTGGTAGTAACAGTAGGCGACGAAGGAGCCCCGGCCGACGCCCTTGGCTTTTTTCTCCGGATACTCGATCTGAGCGGCCTTGAGCGCGTCCTTGAAGTCTTTCTGAACGGCCTCGAAAATCTGCTGGTCCTGGCGGTCGAGCGTTACGGCCGCGCCGAGGCCCATCATTTGCGCCACGCGTTCCTCTGTGATCTCCATCCCCGGTGGCAGCATTCCCGAGCCTTTGATCATTTCCATCACTTCCTTGAGCTCGAATTCCTGGTCCGGGTCGACCCCAAGCATGCTCGCAAAGCGTTGCGGGACCTTGACTTTCTCCCCTGAAGCCCGGGCGCGACCCGTCTGCTCAAGATTAAGCAGCGTGTTTTCGCGGGAATAGCTCAGAACCAGCGCGATGTTTTTATGGGCGGCAAGGAACTCGACAAGGGCCAGGGGTTCGGGCTGCGAGAGCGCCCAGCGGCCGGCCTCCGCCTCGTTGGTCTCGAAATCGTGCGGGAAATTGCGCTGGATCTCGACGCCGCCGGGCGGGTCCTCGTTGTAGCTCTCGTCGCCGTCGTTGTCGAGGCCTTCGACGTAGAGTTTGTAGACCCCTTTTTCACCCTTTTGAGGGTCGGCCCGTCGCATGAGACGCGGCTCGCCGGGATCGATGATCCATTCTCCTTCGGGATCCTTGACCCGCATGCTGGTGATCATCCCGTCCTGGTTGAGGTCATCCGGCCCGTCCTCGTCGATTTGGAGGTCAAGGTCGTCATCGCTCGGGTTGCCGTTTGACATCCGCTCCCACTTCGGCGTGGCGAAATAGGCGCGGGCGGCGTCCGGATTCAGCAGCGGAGCGAGGAAAATCGTCCTTTTCTCGAGGAGCCCCTTGAGTTTCGCATCGGATGCCGAGCCGGCCAGGAGTTTTTGCCCGAGGTGAAGGGCGGCTTCCGTTCCGATCAGGTGGTTCCCTTCCACGTTGGCGCAGATAAAGAGGGCTGGCCGGGCCGCCGCTTCAGGCTGGCCGGCGGCCGCAGCCGCGATCTGAAGAACATACAGCTCGGTGCCTCCGGCGCTCTTCCCGATCGTCTGCACAGTGGCGATCTGAGGATAGCGGGCGGCAAAATCTTTGAGTATCTGGTTGACCTCGTCCGGGTTGTGATAGCGATCGAAGGTTACGTCTTGAGCTGCTGCCTGCGGGGCAGCGAGCACTCCGGCGAGGGCAACGAGCACGACGAGTCCGAGAATCTTGCGTCCGATCATAGCGTTGCCTTTCCTGAAAATCGAAGAGGAGCTTACTCACGGGTGCCCGAGTTTGCAAGCGAATTGACAGCCAAGCGGTGCGGAGGCGGTTCCGGTATGGCAAGCGGCGGCTGAAGGGCTCCGTCGCCTTGAGCATGGGCTGAACCGACGGACGGTCCGCCAGCCTGAACAAGGAAGTAGGCGCGAGCGCAAGCGAGCCTTCGGAGTGCGCAAGCCATGCTTGCGCCTTTCGTGCAAAACCCTCGATCAATCCTCGCAAAGAAGGCGCAAGCGCGGCTTGCGCACTCCGAAGGCTCGCTTGCGCTCGCGCCTTACGATCGCACTCAACTCTTGCCGGCCGGCCCCCGGAGTTGTGAGGAATCCGGGTTAGAGCAGGCTTACAGAGGGTCGCATTCCATGTCCCCCAAGCCGGACGGGCGGGGTGGGGGCGGGTAAGTCCCGTAGATCAGATTCCAGTAGTGCCACGATCGGTCATCGAACAGGCCGGCCGGCGGCTGGCGGAGGACGAGGCGGAAGTCGTCTTCCGAGAAGTAGCGGCGCACGGTCAGGATGTCTTCCAGTTCGCCAAAGACCATGACCTGCGCCAGGAACCTGAGCCGATCTTGAAGCGCCTCTTCCGGAGAGGACCACCACGTGACTTTCCGGGCAACTTGTTCCAGTGTCATCGGCGTTCCTCCTCGGGGCTAATGCCAACGCCGATCGCGGGCAGCGGGCGGATACGGTCAAGGGAAGTTTTGGCCACCTCCCCGGACAGGAGGGCCCGAGTGTCCACCTCCAGGCTTGGAAGATCGCCGTCACCGAAGAAGGCCAGCGCCTTCAGGGTAAGCACGGGATTGAACGATGGGCCATAAACCGCGAGAGCGGCGGCCAAAGAACGCTCGAGCTCGATCCCGGAACGGATCAGCACCGCGATGTCCCGGTAGTCTTTTGCTTCAGCCCTGTCCTGGACCACCTTGCATTTCGTCGCCGCGAGGTCCAAAAGCGAGGCGACCCACACGTAGCCCGCCTCTTCCTTCTCCGGGTCCGCGA
This sequence comes from Acidobacteriota bacterium, assembly GCA_003819755.1. Lineage (GTDB taxonomy): Bacteria > Acidobacteriota > UBA6911 > RPQK01 > RPQK01 > RPQK01. Next base: position 3,154 of record RPQK01000737.1, read on the forward strand.
CCCTTCTCATGCGGACTCCTCCAAAAAAAGAGACCCGCACAGGTGCGCCTCGCTCCACCAGCAGCGTCAGAGTGTTCGGCCGGGATTGAACCCGCCGGGCGCCAGCCAGAAACGCGAGCCCTGATTCAATCTCTTGGGGAAGGAAGTCGCGATTCGAGAAGAAATCGTAATCGACCGAAATACGGTGACCGAGGCGAAGCGCCAACGCCGTGCCGCCATAGAGAACAAAATCCGAGGGCACCTGATCGAGGTCGCCCCAAACGAGGCGTTGGGGTTCAGGAAGCAGATTGAGGTGGGGCTTGAACAAGGGAACCTCCAGGCGAACGACATGATTATAGCCGACTTACATGGAGCGCGGCGGCCGAAGGCTCGATACGTATCTCGGAGCCTACGAGCGGCGTCGACACCCAGCCAGAATGCCGTGAGAGGACCTTCACTCGTCGGATATTTGCTGCGCCAGGCGGACGGCTTCTTTGAAGAGGCCGCAGACGAGGTGGGCGAGCGCGAGGCAACGGAGCGATTCGGCCGAGCGGTGAAGTTGACAGGACCGCGCCGCGCGGAACCAGGCGCTGTGCGGCAGACGGTCGCCCCCCAGCTCGGCCGGAGCGAAGCAGCGGCCTCTCGGGTCATCTCCGCTGCTTCACGCTCGGCGCCCGAGCTGATTAATTGGCGGGCTCGAATTGAGTAGGCGCCCTCTGCCCTGGACTTTATACACATCTCGGAACCAGCGAGGTTCGTGATCGCGGGATGCGGCAACGTAGGGTGGGTTTCGAACCCGCCCGGTGCTTTTTCAGGGCGGGTTGAAACCCACGGCATCGGAGCACCCA
>RPQK01000738.1 GCA_003819755.1 Acidobacteriota bacterium
ACCTCAAGGACCTCAAAGACCTCAAGGACGGTGACTGTTGCTTTGTCCTTGAGGTCTTTGAGGTCTTTGAGGTCCTTTTGAATTCGTGTAATTCGTGTAATTCGTGGATAATCCCCAGGCCTGACCGGAATCCCCCGCGCTTTTCCTTATCCCCCCTCATTTGTTAATTTTGCAGGATGGACAACTTGCTCGCCGCCCGAACGCAGATGGCGATCTCACTGATGTTCCACATCATCTTCGCCGCCGTCGGGATTGCGACGCCGCTCATGATGTTCGTGTCCGAGGCCCTCTGGCTGAGGACACGCAACCCTGTCTATCTGGATCTGACGAAACGCTGGGCGAAGGGAACCGCCATTTTCTTCGCTGTCGGCGCTGTCTCCGGCACTGTTCTCTCCTTCGAACTGGGCCTGCTATGGCCTCAGTTCATGAAGTGGGCCGGCGCAATCATCGGCATGCCATTTTCTCTTGAGGGTTTCGCCTTTTTCACAGAGGCGATTTTTCTGGGCCTGTACCTTTACGGCTGGAACCGAGTCCCCCCGCTTGCTCATCTTTTCGCCGGGCTGGCAGTCGCGGTGAGCGGCGCCGCCTCGGCCGTCTTTGTCATGACGGCGAACGCTTGGATGAACACGCCGCGCGGATTTCAACTGACCGAGGGACGGCCTGTCAATATTGACCCGATTGCCGCAATGCTCAACCCCGCAGCCTTTCCCGAGGTCCTGCACATGCTCTTAGCGTCTTACGCCGCGGTCGGCCTGGCTGTCGCAGGAATCCACGGATATGTCCTGCTCCGGCATCCCGGCGATCGTTTCCATCGCGCGGCTCTGGTTATTGCCCTGCTCGTCGGGGGGCCTGCTGCCCTTTTGCAGCCGATCTCCGGCGATATCGCAGCACGAATGGTGGCCGAAACACAGCCGGTAAAGCTAGCGGCGATGGAAGGTCAGTTTCCCACCGAAGCTGCTGCTCCGCTCAGAATTGGCGGCTGGCCCGACCCCGAGAGAGGAGAGACACGCTGGGCTATCGAGATCCCGAAAGGACTGAGTCTATTGGCCTACCATGATCCAAACGCGGTCGTGCGGGGACTGAACGACTTCGATCCCTCGCTTCACCCTCCCGTAGAGATCGTTCATGTTGCTTTTCAGGTCATGGTCGGGTGCGGGACGCTCATGGCTGCGCTTACACTCCTCACCGGATTTCTGGCGATCAGACGCCGGGGGCTGCCCGAGAACCGACTGCTTTTGCGGGCTCTCGTGCTCGCTTCTCCACTCGGTTTCGTCGCCATACAGGCGGGCTGGTTTGTCACGGAGGTCGGGCGTCAGCCTTGGATTATTCAGGGCGTGATGCGGACTAGCAGCGCGCTGACCCCTATGCCCGGCCTGGTCTTGCCGCTCACGCTGATAACCCTCGTGTATCTGCTGCTCGGGATCATTGTCGTAGTCCTTCTGAGGCAGCAGGTTCTGTCCACTACCCCGACCGAGCGTCGGGCCGGAGAGGCTTCCCCCCATGCTTGAGTTGATCTGCGCCCTCCTTATTGCCGTCGCCCTCAACATCTACCTGCTACTGGGCGGAGCCGATTACGGGGGCGGCATCTGGGATTTGTTCGCCTCCGGAGAAAGGGCGGAACGGCAGCGCGCGCTCATCGAGAGGAGCATTGGTCCGATCTGGGAGGCCAACCATGTGTGGCTGATCGCGGCGGTCGTGGTGTTGTTCACCGCTTTTCCGCCGGCCTTCGCACGCATCATGACATTCCTCCATCTTCCCCTGTTGCTGATGCTCCTCGGTATCGTCGCTCGGGGATCGGCCTTTGCTTTCCGTTCGTACGAGGCCAGGCGGGACTTTAGACGTCGCTGGGGCACCGTGTTCGCCACGGCGAGTCTTCTGACACCGGTGCTCCTGGGCACCATCATTGGAGCTGTCGCCTGGGGAAGAATTCCGTCCGCCGAGGCCCACAGTCATACGGCTTCCTCATTCGTGACCTCCTGGCTAGGGGTGTTCCCGCTCGTTGTCGGTCTTTACGCACTGGCTATGGTCGCTTTCCTGGCGGCCGTTTATCTGACGATGGAAGCCGAAGAAGAGGATCTACGCGAAGATTTTCGGCGAAGGGCGGCCGGGTCGGCTCTATTCCTCGGCCTGATGGCCGCAACCGTTCTGGTAGTGGCCTTCTTTGAAGCCCCTGAGATCCTCACGGATCTCACGCGTACTTCCTGGTCCTGGCTGCTTCACGTCGTCACAGCCATTGCCGCGTTGGGCGCTATTACGGCACTTTGGCAACGCCGTTTCCGCTGGGCACGGCGGTTCGCGGTCGTCCAGGTGTCGTTAATCATCTGGGGCTGGGCTTTTTCGCAGTATCCGCACCTGGTAAAACCCGATTTGTCGCTCTATGAGGCGGCCGCTCCCGGGATCACCTTGAAGCTGCTGCTGATCGTGTTCGCAGCCGGTTCCCTCATCCTGGTTCCATCGCTCTATTACCTGTTTCGAGTCTTTGGCAAAATAGGCGGGCCACCCGCACCTCGGGAGAAACTGACAGACTGACAGACTGACAGACTGAGAGACTGACAGACTGACAAACTGACAAACTGACAAACTGACAAGGATCGAAACCAAAATTCTCTCTGGCACAACGGCATTAGAATCACTAGAATCAGGCACGTATTCCCAAAGTCAGGCGAGGTATTTCGGAAAACGGCATGAAGAGAATATTTGCATACGAGAAGAACGCGTATCTGACCGAGCTGAAAACCGAAGTTGTCCAAGCGGGGAGTGAGAAGGGCAAGCATTTCGTGGTGCTCCGTGACACGGTGTTTTACCCGGAGGGTGGAGGCCAGCCGTGCGATCAGGGCCTGATCAACGACGTCCCGGTATCTTCGGTGAGGCAGGAAAACGGTAAAGTGCACCACTACGTGGAGCGCCCGCTTGAGCGGGGGCCGGCACTCGCTGTCATCGACTGGTCGCGCCGTTACGATCACATGCAGCAGCACACCGCCCAGCATCTCCTGACTGCCCTGGCCCAAGACCGGTTCGGCTGGTCAACTACGGCCTTTCACCTCGGCGTTGAAGTCTCTGATATCGAGCTGGACGCGGCACTACTTTCCCCGGCCGACCTCGACTCTCTGGAAGAGGCAATTGCGAGCGAAATTCGCGCGGCGCGCAAGGTCCAAACCCAGCGCATTTCGCCCGCGCGGCTGGAAAAAATGAACGTTCGAACGCGCGGCCTTCCCGCCGGCCATCAAGGCCAAGTGAGACTGGTGGATATCGAGGGGATAGATTTGAACACGTGCGGCGGAACGCACGTAAGCTCGACGGCAGAGATCGAGGCGGTTAAACTCCTGTCCACCGAATGCATGCGAGGAGGTACCCGGCTCTATTTTGTTGCGGGAAAGAGAGTCCGCCGCCGGCTGGCCGAACACGAGGCCCGGAACGTCGAGCTGCGCTCGCTCCTGGGCGCCCCTGAGCGCGACTTCGCCGCGGCCGCCCGATTACGGCTGGAACAGATACAAGAACTGCAGCATCGGGAACGGGCCTTCCGGGATGAACTGGCTGAAGCGGCGTCCGAGGCGATGGCCCACCGACCCGAAGACATACTGGATGCCCATTTCAGGTCGGGTGATCCCGCTTTTCTGCAAAGCCTGGCTCATCGGCTGCAGGAAAAGGTGCGGACCAAGGCCGCGCTGCTTACGGCCGGAAGCGAGGGGGAAGGCTATTTCGTGGTGGTGGCAGGCGACCGAGTGAGCTGCGATGTGCAGGCCCTGGGTCGCCAAGTCGCGATTCTGCTCAAAGGCAAGGGTGGAGGAACCGGGCGAATATTCCAGGGCCGGGTCAATACTCTCGCCAAGCGCAAGGATGCGCTGGCTTTGTTCCAGCTGGAGCTGGAACGGGACTGACTGAAAAGGCAGGGGCGTAGGGGCGAAGGGAAAAGCAAGACATCTAGTTCCTTTCTTGCTTTTCCCTTCGCCCCTACGCCCCTTCGCC
>RPQK01000739.1 GCA_003819755.1 Acidobacteriota bacterium
TCGAATGTCGAAGTGAGGAAGAAATGATCATTGGATCTTCCGTTTCGCCATCTTGATGCTGGAGACGAATATAGAGATTAGCTGGTTGTTTTCGTCGATGACAGCGTCCAGAGGAGAGGCCTCCCTTCCTTCGACATTCGACATTCGATATTCGATATTCGATATTCTGATCAGCACACTTCAGAGCGCGCGTGCCGCCACCCTCGAACATCTGACAAAAGCCGGTTGAAATAAATTGAACCAAATTCAAATATCACTACTAATTCGTGGGTGACCCTACGATCCCTGCAGCTTCGCCAGGCGGCGATCTGCGTCCTGGAGCTCCGCGGCAATAGCCTCAAGCGGGCGATGCCTCAGGGCAGCGCGGAACGATTCGATGGCCCGGCTCTGGTCGCCCTGGGCTTCATGAATCAATCCCCGATAGTACTCGCACAACGGCTCTGTTTCTTTTTCACGCCGGGGTGACGCCAAGGCTTGGGCGAAAGCATCCAGCGCCTGACTGTAGTTGCGCAGGCGAAACTGGTTCCTTCCTATCCGGAACCGCACCTCCCCCGCCATCAATCCCGGAGCCTTGGACGGCAGCACCCGAAGCAGCTCTTCGTACAATTGCAGCGCGGCCTTGGGATTGTCTTTCTCGTAGATCGCGGCGAGATTGAGGTCCAAAAGGAAGTTCTCCGGGAACTTCTTCCTCAGACCCTGGAACAGCTCGATCGCCTCAGCGGAATATTTGCGCTCCCCTTTCCAGGCTTTCATGAGACCCAGGATAAGTACCGCATCGTACCGTCGATACTCGCCCTGCTGGGCCACCTGCTGCAACCCGCGAAAGGCCGACTCCTCGTCTCCACCTATCCCGAGGATGAAAGCGAGCAGGGCCCACTTCCACGGCAGGTTTCGCGCCGCATAATCGCGGGCGGCGAGGCTGACTTGGGCATCGACAAGCTTCTTGTCCAGTTCCAGCACCCGCTCGTGAATCTTCTTGGCCCGCTTTCCATAGCTGTAAGCCGGCCTTTGATTCCTGGAGATGACGATAGCTTCAGCTGCCAGATTCTCGTAAACAAGCCCCTGAAAGTAGAGGGCACGCGCGTCGTCGGGATTGCGTTCGAGAAGCTGTTCGCATTTCACCCGCAACGCCTCATTGGCCTCGCGAAAGCGGCGAACCTGGTTCTCGATCGGCCTTCTGCTCCGCGCTTTAACGAATGGGGAGGGGGTGGAGTACTCATCCAACGCGAAATTGCTGGACTCGAAAAGTAGCTCGTTCCAGGCGAGAATCGACAGCATGCCGTAGCCCACCGGGCTGTCCGGATACTGGCTCTTCGCCTTCTCGAAAATGTCGCGTGCCTGGCCGTACTGCAGGTGATAGATCGCTTCCTGACCGTCCAGAATAAGCTGGGCCGGCGGATGGGCCTGACTCAAGACCACACCGCTCAGGCAACAGCCCAGAAGGCAAACCGTTAGAAAAACTGGCACAGACAACTTGGACCTCATTTGCACCCTGGCCACATCAGTCTCTCAGTATTCTGATATAAACTGCAAAGCGCTGAAAGGAAAAAGGCGTGAATCGGGTTCTGCTGCTCGTCCTCCTGTTGTCAATCGGCCTGCTGCACGGCGCCGCCATCTGGTATCCGAATTTTGAGGTCGACGAAGTCTGGTTCCCGGTTCTTCTCTACGTCTTTGCTGTTCTCGGGCTTCTTCTCAGGCCACAGGCCCCGGGAGTGGACGTCTTCGCGGCACTTCTCGCGTCATTGTCAGCCCTGTTCCTTGCAATTGCGAACGGAGGGCCGTTTTTCTTTGAAGGCGCGCCGGACTGGGCTACTCCACTGGTTGCATTCTCCGACTCTTTGATCCTCCTTTTTCCGTTTACGTTTGTTCATTTCTCTCTGGTATTTCCGGTTGTGGGGCCATGGTACCAGCATCGGACTCGCCGGGCTCTTCTTGTCATCTATCTCCCCCTGACGATTGTCCTCGCTCTTTATGCGGTGGCGGCGGCGCTCGGTCTGGAGAGCGCTTACACGGTCCTTGACGGTATCATCTTCTTTTTTATCCCGTGTGGCTTTCTGCTGGGACTCGGGATCTTCATACAACGCTACCGGCATTCCCTGACGACTACGGAAAAGAACCGGATTCGAGTCATCGTTGTCGGTTGTCTGGTAGGCGGCGTCCCCCTGATTCTAGCGAAGATCGCGAACCTTCCGGGGCTCGCCGGCATCGCCCTATTGCTCCTTCCCCTGTTCCCGCTATCACTCGTTCTGGCCGTCCTGAAGGAGGACTTCGCCGAACCTGCACCGATCGTGCAAAAGACTCTTCGAATCTCAATGGTCTCCGCCGGAGCAGTGAGCTCCTTTTTCCTGGCTTCGCTGCTCCTGTCCGTGGCCGGTTTGACAGACAATCTGCTATGGATCCTCTCGCTGGTCGCGTCACTCATCATGCTGGTTCCGCTAGTCCGCTGGTCCGCCAGTTATGTCGGAGCGCACTTCCCCTTCCCGCTTCCCGTCTCATACTCCGAAGCGCGGGAGCCGGGGCTTGCGTTCGAACCTATTTCGCCCAACCCCTACATCGTCGGGAATCCGGTCCGGAGCCCCGAAATGTTCTTCGGGCGGGAAGAAGACTTTCAGTTCATCCGGAGCAAGCTGGAAGGACAGGGGCACGGCTGCATTGTGCTTCTTTGCGGGGAACGCCGGGCCGGGAAAACGTCCATCCTCTATCAGATACTGGGCGGGAGGCTCGGGGGCGATTTCGTGCCCGTCTTTCTCGATATGCAGGAACTCGTCGTCCGAGACGATCGCGAGTTCGTGAAAGCGTTCGGGATGCGGGTGAGCAAAGCGATCAAGGATCGAGTGGCCGCAGACTTGTCTACGCCTCCTCAGGACTACCTGGAGCTTGGTTCTTTTTTCGAGCAGGTCATGACGAGTCTCGGGACATCCCGAATCGTCCTGCTTTTTGACGAGTACGAGCTCATCGCTGAAAAAGTGCGCGAGGGACGGGTCAGCGCCGAGCTGTCCAACTACCTGAATGCCCTGCTCGAGCGGCATCCGCGGCTGAACATCGTCTTTGCCGGCTCCCGTCCGCTCGAGGCCGACGCGGTTTTTAGCCGACTGCTGGGTAAGGCCTTTTACCGAGAAGTCTCTTTCCTGGCACTCCCAGACGCCGTGAGCCTGATCTGTTCACCGCTTCGCGGACGGGTAACGTTCGAAAATGACGCCGTCTCGGAACTGGTCGCCCTAACGCACGGGCATCCCTTTTTCGTCCAGCTTCTTTGCCAGGCGGTAGTGGAACTCCTGAACGATCTGCGTAGAAACAACGTCACACGCGAAGTGGTGACCCAAGTCGTCGGCCGTGTCCTCGACAACCCGCCGCCCCAGCTTCTCTACAAATGGAGCGGGTACAGCGACTGCGAGAAACTGGTACTGGCAGGGCTGGCCACACTGCTGAAAAGGCCGGCATCTTATGTTTCTGCCGACCGTGTCGCTCGACTGGTCCTCAGTCTCCCTCCGCAGCACCGTCACGGCCTCGATGCCGTCGGTATTCGCATCATTCTCGAGCACCTGCGCCGCGGCTCCACGCTGGACCGTGACCAGGATCGCTACGGGTTCACGATGGACCTGCTTCGCCGGTACATCAAAGCCGAGCACACGGTGTGGAGTGTGCTGGGGGAAAGGCGGCTGACCGCTGACAGCTGACGGCTGACAGCTGACGGCTGACAGCTGACAGCTGGCCGGTGATCGCTGTCTTGCCCACAGGCGTTTTCACCCCGAAGGGGTCGCGTAGCAAAGCCCAGGGTTGGTCGCGTCTTTTGCGACCTACCCTGGGTGGGTCGCAAAAAACGCGGCCAATCCTGGGCTTTGCTACACGACCCCTTTGGGGCATAAGCGCTCAAATAAGAAGCGAGAGTGGGGGCGTCCCCTGGGAGCGCAGGCGTCCCGCCTGCACTGGGGCAA
>RPQK01000740.1 GCA_003819755.1 Acidobacteriota bacterium
AAAGCCGGTTGAAAGAAATTGAACCAAATTCAAATATCACTACTAATTACAGCCGCGCAGAACCAAACTTGCACGCGCGGCGCGATCAAGTGTTACGGTTGTAACACGAATTACACGAACTGAGGCCTCAGTTCGTGTAATTCGTGTAATTCGTGGATAAACCCTTTCGTTATGGCAGGGCCTGGAGTCTCTTGATGATTTCGGGGCTGTTACCGTCTGGGGCAGTCGGAAAATATTCAACGCGGCGCAAGGAGGCCAGCTCCTTCTCGCTGATCTTATGCTTCAGCAGGCCCAGGCTCGACAGTCGATCATGGAGAGAAACCAGGTTGTCGGTGAAGCGGGTATCCTTCAGGCGCAGGTTAAAATCCAGCGAGTAGAAGGATTGGATTTCTTCAGCCGTAAGCCGGATCTGGATTCGTTTGTCGCTTGTCAGCATGATTTCCCGGATTATAGGCAGCTTGCCCTCGACCTCGCTCGCATCAAGCTTCGGGAAAAGCAAGTACGCGTGCTCCTTTCCTTCCGTCAGCTCGAAGAAAGGAGACGCTTCGGCCCCGGCTTGCTTTTTAGCCCGGGAAAAGGGCATCTTGAGGACTGCCAGAGCGCCATGGCCCAGCCCCTGGCCGGGATTGTTGATTCCAGCCAGGAGGAGCTCGTCGGTTCGGTCTCCGTCCAGATCCTGGACCAACAAACTGAAGAAATGCCCCGGGTGCCAGTACTCATCCACGAGTTCGCCGCTCGCCGGATCAAGCAAGGCGACCTGCGAAGGAAACCAGAGCTGATGATTGGCCACCGTCAGTATCAGTCTCCGGGAGCCGGCCTGGACGACCCTGAAGAAAACGCCCATGAATTGCCCGTTGATGCTTCGGCCGGCAATGACTCGTTCCCGACCGTAGGCGAAACTCCAGCGCAGACGGCCGTCGCTTTCGTAGCAGAATAACTTCCCTGTCTTGGCCGAACCCGGGGCGGGAATCATGTTGAAAAGGACTTCGCTGGTCGCGTCTCCGTCCAGGTCGATAATCAACGTGGAATCACACTGCGTGTACTGCAGGTGGTTAAGCGGCGGAAAAGACTGCTCCCACAGAACGTGCCTCGCGGCATCCAGGATCTTAAGCCGGTCCCCTTCGAGGGCCACACCCTTCGGCTGAGGCTGACCACGAAAGGCAAACCACAGTCCCGCACCAACAATGCCGACAACCAGGACTATCAATACAGGCCAATAAAATGCACGGCTGCGCCTCGCCGGGATAGGTTCCTGGTTTTTCTCAGGTCTCAGCCAGGAATCGAGCTCATCCGAGTACCCGACTACGCGGGCCTTCCGGCCGCTGCCTTGACGATGAATCGGGAGGCTGGCCTCCTTCTCCCATCGCTGGACAGTCCTGACCGTCACACCAAGGTGGTTGGCGATCTCTTTCCACGATTGCAGCAGCTTTCGCGGCCTCAGTTGAACGGGGGACGACACACTTCTCTCCGGTGACGAGGAAACATGTTCCTCGGCTCGCTTCTTATATCACAAGGCGAGCGGGGGAAGCGAGCGGGCAAGGAAGGAGCAGAAAAAGGATCCCAAGGACCTATGGCAGTACCGGAAAGAGTCGCAAGCGCAGCGCCTTTTTGCGGAGCGCGCCGGACACGGACGGCCTGCACCCAAGATTCGTGCAAGCGGTGTGTATCCGAAACGCTCCGCAAAAAAGCGGCTCTGTCCGGTACTGCCATGTGCGTTAGCCACCAACCTGACGCCGTTCGGCCGGGACGATGGCAAGATCCAGTTTTCGGCCTTGGCGGATCAGCGTGACAGTGGTGACGACTCCAACCTTCTCTTCGGTCAGGATGCGGTGCAGGTCGTCGACTCCAGACACCGGCTGCTTATCCAGCCCGATAATGACGTCACCGGTCGTGACTCCCGCCCTGGCGGCCGGGCTCTCAGTCTCAAGGGAGTGCACGAGGATTCCACTCGGTGCGATCAGGCTGTGAAAGCGTACCAATCGCCGGCCGAGCGGAACGTCCTGCCCAATCACGCCGATGTAGCTCCGGCGAATCTTGCCGTCTCGGATCAGACGGGCGGTCACGAACTTTGCCGTGTTGACAGCGATCGCAAAGCACAGGCCCTGCGCAGGCAGGATCACGGCCGTGTTCACACCAATGACCTCGCCTCTCGAGTTGACCAGCGGACCTCCGGAATTGCCGGGATTGAGAGCCGCATCCGTCTGGATCACATTGTCGATGATGCGCCCGGAATAAGATCGCAGAGAACGGCCAAGCGCGCTCACCACTCCCGCCGTTACGCTGCACTCGAATCCGTAAGGATTGCCGATGGCGACAGCCATCTGCCCAACCTTGATTCTCTGGGAATCACCCAACTCCACGGCAACGAGATCAGGGGCGCTGATCTTGAGAACCGCCAGATCCGTGTCGGGGTCTTCCCCGATCAGGGCCGCCTCGTACGAGCTCCCTTCCGGCAATGAGACGTCAATACGACTCGCTCTATGCACCACGTGGCTGTTTGTCAGGATTAACCCGTCGGGAGTGATGACAAAACCCGAACCGGTACCGCGCACCTGCCCGGGTTCTCCCGCCACCCCATTGCCCCCCTGGGCTGGTTGAGTTACGGCGATATTGACCACCGAGGGCCTCAGCCGCTCGGCCACGGTCGTTACGACGCGCGAGTAGGCGTCCAGCAGATCCCCATCTTCTTCCATGAAGGGAAGCGCGTCAGTCGCCCGGTCTTGCCGCAAATCTCCAGCCGACAGAACCTGAAGATGTAAGTCAGACATATGTATGTTTTGATGGAATTTGAGGAGATGGGTTGCAGGACGTAGAATAGACTGCCGGTGAGCGCTCCAAAAGACGAAACTTCCGCACCCGCCAGCCCGCACCCGTCGGTCAGTTGGGCGGGGCTCCTTCACCTCTTCGTCGTCTACGTTGTTTGGGGCAGCACTTATCTGGCCATCCGGGTGTGCGTTCGGGAAGGCTCGGGATTTCCCCCGTTCTTCCTGGGGGCTTCACGGGTCATCATCGCGGGTATCGTCTTGTTGGCGTGGACGAAGCTTCGCGGTCAGCGTGTCCGCCCGACCGGGCGGGAGCTTCTGATCCTCGGCGTTTCGGGGGTACTTCTCTGGACGGCCGGGAACGGGCTGGTGATTTGGGCCGAACAGCGAATTCACTCCGCCTATGCCGCCCTGCTGGTCAGTTCGACTCCGATTTGGGCCGCACTGGTTGAGAGCCTGATTGACAAGAGGCTTCCTTCCTGGCTTCTGATCGTTGCCCTTGTCGTCGGCTTTTGCGGGGCCGGGCTCTTAAGCGTGCCCATCCTCCTGGATGGAACGACCGCAGACGCCTTCTCGGTCGTGGCCTTGCTCTTCGCCTCCCTGAGCTGGAGCACCGGTTCCATTTTTCAGAACCGCCACCCGGTCAAGCTGGGTGCAAGAACGAGCTCTGCATATCAGCAGCTAGCCGGCAGTATCGGGTTTCTCATCCTGATTTTCCTGACCGCCGAACCGTTTCCGAACCCTCGGCCGGAAGCATTGTGGGCCTGGGGGTACCTGGTCGTGTTCGGCTCAATCCTGGCATTCACGTCGTTCGTGCTGGCCCTGCGCCTGCTCCCCACGGGCATCGTCTTCACCTATGCCTATGTCAATCCGCTCATAGCCGTTGTCCTCGGATGGCTTATATTGAGTGAGCCAATCACCGGCTGGACAATTGGTGGTGCGGGATTGATTCTGCTTGGCGTCGCAGGCGTGTTCCATGATCGGGTGAACCGTCAACGTCGGGCCGTGCGGAGCAGTCAGCCAGGAGTGATAAGGGAATAATGTCAATTCTATCCACGAATTACACGGCGCGGCGTAGCCGCAACCAAAAGCCTGCCCGATGAAGAAGAAAGACAGAATGTCGAATATCGAATATCGAATGTCGAATGTCGAAGTGA
>RPQK01000741.1 GCA_003819755.1 Acidobacteriota bacterium
AGAATCGCTTTTCCCCGCTGGCGAAGCTCGACGAGCGTCTCGCAGAACTCGGCCGCCGCCTTCGGGTCGAGGCCGGACGTTGGCTCGTCCAGGAAAAGGGCCGGCGCGTCTTTGATCATTGCTATCGCAATGCCGAGCTTCTGCCTCATGCCTTTGCTGAACTCCTTGACGCGCTGGTCGAAGGCCTTCTCGGGCAGTCCGACTTCCCGCATGACCCGGTGATAGTCTTCCTTTTTCAAATCGCGCCGGCCGGCCAGCTTGGCGAAGAAATCCAGGTTCTGGCGCGCCGTAAAACTGCCGTAAAGCATCACGTTCTCAGAGACGTAGGCGACGTGCCTCTTGGCCTCAAGCGGGTCCCGCGTTACGTCTATCCCGTGGATCAAGGCTTCCCCGGCGGTAGGCTCTATGAAATTGAGGAAGAGGTTGATCGTGGTCGTCTTGCCGGCCCCATTTGCGCCCAGCAGACTGTAGATCTCCCCAGGCTCCACTTTCAGACTCAGCGCGTCCAGCGCCAGCACTCCGTCCTCGTACCGTTTGCTCAAGTTCCGTGCTTCAATCATGCGTATCTCCGTTTCCCGTCCCCGCTTTTTGTCAGTTTGTCAGTCTGTGAGTTTGTCAGTAGTTGTCAGCTGTCAGCGCTTCGTCAGCTTTACGCCAAACACCACAATTCCCACCAGAATGGCCAGCAGGCCACCCACCAGACCTGCCGTAGCCCAGAGATTAGCCGGCGCCTTAACGTTCACCCGGTAGATCTTGTCCTCGGTCGGGACCCGACGGTTGTAGGCAAAGCTTTCGCTCTTGATGCGGACTTCGTAGTCTCCAACGGGCACGCTATCCGGCGGCAGAATCCGAAGCTTTATGCTGGCTTCCCGGTTGATGTCGAGGGTCGAGATAATGTCAGGAATCACCTCAGCCTTCCAGCTGAGCGGATACTCGGTCGTCAACCTGATATTGTCGAGTGTCCGGGTCCCGGTGTTCCGAACCGTTATGGTCGTTTCGACTTTTTCGCCGGTCTGGATCTCTGAAAAGAGGCTGTTCGCCGACACTTCAATCCGCCCGACTCCTCTGGGAATGGCCGTAAGGTGCAGATAACCGATGCGGCTGGATTGCAGATCCGCCACAGAGTAGGGCCGCTCCTGAGTGAAGGCGGTTGCCTGCTGGTCGTTCATAACCGCAGCCCAGAACACGAGCGGTTGATCGATAGGAATCGACTGATCGGCATGTTCCGGGAAGAAGAGTCGAAGACCGAGCTGCTGCTGAGTCACGCCGGCTGGAAAGTTGATCTGAGAGAGCCGAGCCTGCGTCCCCCGATCAATGAAACTGTAGCTGATCTGGCGAGGCAGGTTCAGGACACGCAGTTGAAAGCCGCGGACGTCAACCGTCGATCGTTCCAGCTTGAGGTCATAGGTCACCTGCCCGCCCAGATCCGCTTCCTGCGAGATCTGGGTCGAGGAGACGCTCACTACGCTCTCCGTTTCCGCCTGCTCCAGCTGGATGTCCATCTCCTGGCGCTGGCCTTTGTAGGCGGCTGCGACCATGACGCTTTGAACGTCGCGGAGCAGTTGGAACTGCATCGTCTTTTCCTGGCCGTACTTCAGCTCGGGCACATGCACCTCGTAGGGCAGGGCGATCGTCGTCCCGCGGCTTTCCACTTCGCCGGTCGCCGTGCTTCCGCCCACCGCCTTGAGTGAGATGAAGATGTCCTGGACGTCCCGCTTGCGCAGTTCCGTCGGAATTGGGTCCGCGCCTTCAAAGTTGTTGAGGAGCTGAAACTGGGAATCATCGAACGTCGGTGTCAGGTTGACGATTGTCAGCCTGACGAATTTCCGGCCGTCTCGCGTCTGAGATTTCATCGCCTCCTTGACCGAAATCCGGGGTTGGAGATTCAGGAGGGACAAAACGGACTGCTGATAGTCGAGCTGAGCGGTATCTACGGCCGTCTGGGCGATGTCCAGGTCCTTCTTGGCAACGAGGCGCTGCTCGAAGAGGCCCCGGACTCGGTCGAGCTCAGATCGCGTGCTCTTCAGTTCGATTTGCCGTCGCCTTACCTCCAAGAAACGCCTCTGCTCGTCGGGAATCGAGCTTGAGTCGGACTGAGCGATCACAGGGCTCAGAAGGGCGAGAAGAAGCAGAACACCGGAAGCTAATCGTGTCGATCTCATGACGAGAAGGTTCTTGGCAAGAACCGTGCCGATTTTCCGAGGAGGCTCGGATCCAGTGTTGGCGGGCTTTTTGTGGTGACGGCTGTCAGGCAACGGATAACCCGTTACCCGGGGGTGGGTAAAGCATTACCCGAAGGGCACAAGCGAGACAAGGGACAGAAGGGACAGAAGGGACACAAGGAACACAAGGAACACAAGGGACCTGGTCGCTTTTGTCCCTTCTGCCCCTTCTGTCGTTGAAATTCAACGACCAGCTGTCCCCAGATCCAACGCCAGGCCGCCGTGGATCAACCGCGGCGAGCCCAGTTGTTCGATTGGGGTTCGGCCGACCGCGTATTCGCGGTCAAACAGGTTTTCGACCGAAAGAAAAAGGCGCAGATTGGTGGCCACGGGTCGACTGATCAGGCAGTCAATGACCAGATACCCGGGCAGCACGAGCGTGTTCAGATCGTCCTCAAACTGACGGCCGATCCATCTTGCCTGCAAGCTCGCGAAGACACCACGTTTGTAATCGAATCCCACCACACCCTGATGAGCCGGCGCCTGAGGCACCTCGAGCCGGCTTCTCTTAATTGAAGCGGCCGAATAGAGATAGCCGGCGCGAAGCGCGTAGAGCGCGTAGTCGAGGACGAGCTCGCTTTCGAATCCGCGTGCTGTAATGCCGCCGAGGTTCATTCTCTGACGCAGTATCTGGTTTGGTGTGGTGGAGAGGGTGACATTGGCAACCGGGTTCTGGAGTGAGTTCCAGAAACCGTTGACCCGCCAGAGGAGGCGGCGGGTAGGATGGAAGTCGACACCGGTCTCTCCTCCCCAAAGATACTCTTCTCCGAGCGCCGGGTTCGCCAGGGTTTCGACATTCCCGACTCGAAACGGCCGGTACAGCTCGTTGAGCGTCGGGGAGCGAAACCCCCGGTAGGCAGACGCCCGGGCGGTCAGCCAATCCCGCGTGCGCCAGACCAGTCCGGCGCGGGGATTGAGGCTCGTCTGAGTGCTTTCGTTCTCCCACGCATCAAAGCGCGCCCCGAGAAGAAGATCGAGAGAAGATGAGATGGGCAGCAAGGTCTGGGCAAACACACCGGCCAGGTTCTGGTCGTACTGATCCCATCCGGCGTACCGCCAGTCCACGCCCAGAAGAAGAACGGAGGCCGGCCGCCAGGTCCAGGCCGCTCCGAAAGCTCTCGATGGAACCTCTTGTCGGGTTGTCAGGAATTCGGCGGACCGATTGGCAGCGATCCGCGAGAAGTTGCTTCGGAAGAGCTCCGACTGCGCATAGAGGCGCGCATCCCAGCTGGTTGCTTCCACGCTAACGTCAAAGAGGGCAAGCCGGGAGTCGTTCGTTTGCAGCCGAGTCCCGTTACTGCGCGATTCCCGGAACAAGTTCAGCCCGGCATGCAGGGATTTGTAGTAGACACGGCCAAAGAACGTCTGAAAGGCTGAGCTGGCTGGAACATCGACCGGCCCTCGCAGATGTTCGCGAATCAGGTAATAGCCGGAACTATCGAGTACACGCCCCGAGACTAGGTATCCCCAGTCTCCGGCCCGATCGCCTGCACCGATATCCAGATCGAGCACGCCGGCGGTGCCCAGTTGACCGCGCGCTTGGAAAAACCGGCCGGCGGGCTTTTGTGGTATCAGCTGAATCGTCCCCCCGAGCGCCGAGCTTCCGTACAGCTGGCTGGTTGCCCCCCTCACGACTTCGACTCGGCTGATTGCCGCAAAAGGAATCCGATTCCAGTAGACCCA
>RPQK01000742.1 GCA_003819755.1 Acidobacteriota bacterium
GCACGGTGACAGGGTGACAAGGTGGCAAGGGTAAGACGAATATCGAATTTCGAATATCGAATGTCGAATGTCGAAGTAAAACCTGTCCTTACTTGGACATTCGACATTCGATATTCGACATTCGATATTCGTCTTACCCTTGTCACCTTGTCACCTTGTCACCTTGTCAGCCGTTCAGGCACGGCGTTCGGCCTTTTCGCCGGAAAAGCATCTATGGCTATAGTAGAATGCTCTTTTTTGCGAAGGAAGGTTAAGGATGCCTAGGTACGTGCTGATCATGATCGTCGTCGGCTTGTTCTGTCTCCCGTTGATGGCTCAGGCCCCGTCTGGCCATGCGAACGACAAGTGGGAGGTTTCAATCTTCGTTGGCTCCAGTAACGGGGGCGATGATATCTACCCGACATCCGTGGAGGGTTCGGGCACCCGGGACGTCGGGCTCAGATTCGCTCCAGGGTATTTGGTGGGTGGCCGGATCACCCAGAATCTGGGGCAGTATCTGGGGGCCGAGTTGGATTACAGTCTGGCCAACCAGCCCGCTGAGTTCTCCAACCTGTCTCCGTTCATTCAGACCCTGAGCCTTGACCATCGGGTCCACAATGTGACTTACACGGTCCTCTTCTACGGCCTTAAACCCAACAGCCGCATTCGACCATACGGCTTCATCGGCCCCGGGATCTCTTACTACGATACCTTCGGCGTCGAGCAAGGCCCCCCCGTGGAGATCACAGACAGGTGGAAGGTCGCCGGCATCTGGGGAGGGGGTGTTAAGTACTGGGCACTGGACCACGTCGGCTTCCGATTTGACGTTCGCGATCACATCACGGGCGTTCCGGACTTCGGCTTGCCGGAACGAGGAACGGTCACGACAGCCGCCTTCGACCCAGAGGGAATGTTGCACAACTGGCAGTTCAGCGTAGCGTTCTTCTACAGCTTTAAATGATAGGTCAAACTGTGAAACCGCGCGAAGACTGCCTTAACCGCATGGAGTGGGATTACGGACGTGAGATATCTAGGCAGTCTTCTCGTGTTGTTTGCGTGCTTGGTTTCGGCTCTCGCTGGTGGAGCCAAGCTTGATGATCTGCGCAGCCCGGGCTTTATGGCTGAAGCCCGAAAGGGCTTTGAGGAAATCTACAATCTTGATTATCAGGAAGCAACTCGCACCTTCTCTAACCTGAGATCCCGATATCCTTACCATCCTGCTCCACCCTTGTATCTGGCAAGCGTCGTGTGGCTGCAGGAGTTGTTCCTCCGCAACGAGCTCGATCTTGACAACTTCATCGCACCCGGGTACTTCACTGAGCCGTCACAGCGGAAGATGGCTCCGAAGGACCGCAAGGCCTTTTTCGATCAGCTGCAGGAGAGCGAAAGACTTTGCCAGGCTCTGCTCAAGAAAGATCCGAACAACGCGGATGCGCGGTACTTTCTCGGCAGCATCCAGGGCGTGCTCGGGGCCTTCGCCATTACGATCGATCGCAGTTACAGGGATGCCTTCTCAAAGGGGAAAAAGGCCTACAAGTATCATTTGGAGATCGTCGAGCAAAAACCGGAATTCAACGACGCCTACATGAGCATCGGCCTTTACGAGTATGTGGTCGATAATCTGCCCTGGTACATTAAATGGATTGCCGTTATCGTGGGCTACAGGGGGAGTGAGGAGCGCGGTTTTCAGTATCTCAGCCGCGCGGCCGAGAAAGGGATCTACTCAGCCGATGACGCCCGGGTGCTGCAAATGGTCTTGTATGTTCGAGAAAAGCGTTTCTCGGACGCTCTCACCAATGTGCGGCTCCTCCAGGCCAAGTATCCAAAGAATTTCATCCTCCACTTGAACCAGGCGCAAATCCTCGAAAAGATGGGAAGGAAGGACGAGGCCGC
This sequence comes from Acidobacteriota bacterium, assembly GCA_003819755.1. GTDB lineage: Bacteria > Acidobacteriota > UBA6911 > RPQK01 > RPQK01 > RPQK01. Next base: position 1,873 of record RPQK01000742.1, read on the forward strand.
CGTCCAGTACCGCGAGGTGCTCCGCCTGGCGGAGCTGAAGAGGCCGAACTATGACAAGATCCCACTTCCTGCCTTTCGGGTCACAGCCGCCAAGAAGCTCCAGAGTCTGGAGCAATCGGAGTGACGGACATGGAGAGGAAGCAAATCACAGATGACGCTCTCAAGATGGCCTGGAAGATGATTGACACCATCTTTCCGCGGTACTCCTTCGCCGGCAAAGAGCAGAACGCCCTGCTCACGGCGGTCACCGGCATCGCCCTCGATGATCTCCTGCAATCGAAGGCGCTCGTTTTCAAGAAGCCGCTCCCCCCGATGACCATCCTGCTCCTGGATGGCCGGTCGGTAAGGGCAAAGGCCGCGGAGAAAACGCGCCTGGCCTTGAAAACGGAGCCGAGCCCCGAGGATACAGACCGGGCGATCGGATGGGTCGAGGAGATCTTCGATAAACACGGTCTCACCGAAGAAGAGCGGGCTACCCTCTACACCGCCCTCCCCTGCGTGGGTTTGCATGCGCTCGGGCAGTACGTCGAGTGGCAACAGGCGCCGCCGTTCGCGGAGCTTGGCGCGACCACGGAACTGTGAGCGAATTGAACAACCTTTTGCCGTCGTGCGTATTGTACAGGCATGGGGAAAGAGTATCCGAAGTGGCTGGTCGGCTGTGGTGTCGGCTGTCTGGCAGTCGTGGTCCTGGTGCTCGTGCTGGGTGTCGGCGCTTTTATCGCCGCCCGCAGAATGGCCGGCGGATTCAGTGAAGCGGGCAAAGCGGTGTCCCGTGTCGAAGAGGAGTATGGCTCACCGGAAGCCTACACTCCCGAGCCGGACGGGCGGATTCCCGCCGAGCGGGTTAGAGCTTTTCTGGCCGTTCGCAGTCGGACCGTCTCCGCCCGCAGTCGCTTGGGAACGAGCGTAGAGGAACTGGAGTCGTTGACAGACTCAACTCAACCCGGCCGTAGACAGGGCTTTCGGGAGGTAATAAAGATCATACGCACCGGGGCCGGCGCGATCCCGAAAATCGCCGAGTTCCAGCGACACAGGGCAGATGCGCTGATTGAGCACCGCATGGGTCTTGGCGAGTACCAGTACATCTACTCCCTTGCCTACTACTCCTTCTTGAAAAAGGACCCCGGGGACGGCCCGAAGCGGATACACACCGGCAGCGACAATAACGTCACACTGAACGATCACACAAGCCCCGAAGAGATTCGGGACAGCCGGCATACGCAGATGAGCCGCCGGGTCCGGCGCCTCTTCGTCAGATTCCTCGAAAACGCCGCGTCGCAGGCCAAGCAAGCCAAGTCAGCTGAGAAATCTTCCTGGATTCAAGCGGTCGACAAGGAGTTGTCCGCCCTGGATCTGCACCGGGACCGCATCCCCTGGGAAGAAGGACTCCCCCCGGAGATCGACGAGTCGTTGCGGCCCTTCCGAGAGGAGTTGGACCGATCCTACGACCCCCTCATGAACCCGGTCGAGTTCATTGAGTGGGATCAACAACACCGGCGGTAGCTAATCATGTTCATCCTGTTAATCCTGGCAAAAACCTATTGGACACGATTAACAGGATGAACATGATTTCAATCGTATTCCACCACAGGCGTCACGATGTCTTCCCGCGCCGAGGGATCGCCTTTGGCGGGGCCGTGCCAGAGGCTGCCGCCGAATGTCGTCACATAGATCAGCTCGGGGTTCACGGGATCGGGAATCACCCGGTGTCCCCACTTGAAATTGAAACCCTTGATTCGCTTCCAGCTTTGGCCCCGGTCTTCGGATCTCCAGACGGAAGACGTGAAACCGCAGGCATACAGGAGTCTCGGGTTGCGCGGATCAATCGTGACATCGTAAACGTGCTGATCCTTGGCCAATACATTCGCCCACGTCTTGCCCCCGTCAGTCGAGAGATAGACACCCCCGTTAACGGCGCGATCCCCTTCCGGGCGCGACCAGGCGGCCAGGTAGAGTCGGCTTGAGTCGCCCGGATCGATTGCCAGGCCGTTTGGACCGTTGACTCCCTCAGGCA
>RPQK01000743.1 GCA_003819755.1 Acidobacteriota bacterium
ACGCTCGGTTACTACAAGCCGCACGAGTCCCTGCATGCGTGCGTCTGCATGGGCGCGAGCATCAGCATGGCATCCGGAGTCAGCCACGCCGGAATCCGGCCGGTCTTGTGCGTGATCGGTGATTCAACGTTTACCCATTCCGGACTGACCCCGTTGCTCGACGCGGCCCGCGAGAACACGGACATGACAGTCCTGATCATGGACAACAGCATTGTGGCAATGACGGGCGGACAGCCGACCATGGTGACCGACCAGAACCTGGTTGAGATGATTGCCGGAATGGGAGTGGACCGCGATCATATCCGGGTCATCCGTCCGCTCGTGCGAAATCTGGACGAGAATGTCAAAACAATCCAGCAGGAGCTCGATTATCCGGGCCTTTCAGTGGTCATTTCTCGAAGGGAATGTGTCACGTACTACAAGGAAATAAAGACCGCGCAGCGATCCCGGGGAGGAGAAGAGCAATGAAACAGGATGTACTTCTTTGCGGAGTCGGAGGGCAGGGAATCCTTTCGATCGCCTATGTCCTCGACAACTGCGCCCTGGACTCGGGCCTGTTCTTGAAGCAGCCGGAGGTCCATGGCATGGCGCAGCGGGGAGGCGCGGTCCAGGCCCACGTTCGGGTGAGTGACCGGCCCATTTGTAGTGATCTGCTCCCGTTCGGCTCCGCCGACCTCCTGCTCTCGCTCGAGCCGCTCGAGGCGCTTCGCTACCTCGGTTACTTGTCCCCGGACAGCGGCTGGGTGATCTCTGATGTCACCCCATTCGTCAATATCCCTAACTATCCGGAAACGGCTTCGCTCGACGGAGTCCTTCTTGGTTTGCCCCGTACGATCCTCTTCAACGGTGGCCTCCTTGCTCGAAAAGCGGGCTCGCCTCGCGCCCAGAACATCGTTGCATTGGGAGTCGCCTCGTCTCGGCTGTCTTATCCTGCGCCACTCTTCGAAAAGCATATCGCGACACTGTTCGCGGCCAAGAGTGAACGACTGGTGAATATCAACCTGAACGCCTTCAAGCTGGGCCGGGTGGCCAGTGCCTTTCACGCACGGTTGATGGATGCCGGGGTTGGTGCCGCCTCTGCGACCGCATTGACATGCAGTCTGGATTTTAACCCCTGGCCCGTCCCCGAGAACGTTTCCGAAGCGTGGCTCCGATTTCTGGCGCAGCCTCAGGCCCCGCAGTTGGTCCGGCAAATCTTCGATTCCCGGCAGGTTCTCCCGGTCGACGAAGCCGTGCCCGCCAGGCTCGCATCCGGGGTTGCGCCGGGGGAACTGTAGAGAAGAGTTTTTACGCACAGCGCGCAAAAGACGCTTGAGACGCAAGGGACGCCAAAGCGGACAGTGAAGGCTCGTCTCTTGCGTTCTTTGGCTTCTCTTTCCTCCGAGCGTCAGGCATTTGCGTCTTTCATACTCCCCTTTGCGTCTCCTGCTCTCCGCCGGTATAGTGATCAGGCGGGTAAGAGAACGTATGCCACCAGTACTCTACTTTGATCCCTTCAACGGCGTTGCCGGGGATATGATTCTCGGAGCTTTGATCGATCTTGGCCTGCCGCTGGACCACCTCCGGTCCGAGATTGACCGCCTGCACCTCGAGGGTGTCGAGCTGATTGCCGACCGGCTCGAAAGACAGGGGCTGCGAGGCATCAACTTCCAGGTTCGCGGACCCGCCGAGGTGAGCGTCGAGGATGATTCCGGACATCGGCACCACGATCACGAGGAGGCCCACGAGCACCATCACGAGCATCACCACGAGCACGAGGTCGCTCCTCACGATCATAGTCATGGGCACCACCAGCCCGAACCGCTTGCCCGCCCTCATGGGCACCACCGCAACCTCCCGGAAATCAGGCAGCTGATCACGGCGAGTGGTCTGGATCCTTGGGTGCAGGCAACCGCGCTGAAGATTTTCTCGCGTCTCGCCGAAGCGGAAGCGACGGTCCACGGACAGAGTCCCGACGAGGTGCACTTCCACGAGGTTGGCGCAGTCGATGCTATTGTCGATATCGTTGGTTCCTGCATCGGATTCCACTACTTGGGCATCGAGCAGTTCTTCACGGCTCCCCTGAACCTTGGGGGTGGGACCGTTACCTTCTCCCACGGAACCTGGCCGGTGCCGGCGCCCGCGACGGCAGAGCTAGTCCGGGGTTTTCCCACCCGGCTGGGCGGGATTCAAGCAGAGTTGACGACTCCTACGGGCGCGGCGATTGTAACTACGCTCGCGGGCGCAACCCCTGAAGTGCCGATTATGTCATTGATTAAGCCGGGCTTCGGGGCGGGAGACCGGTCCTTTCCGGGCATCCCCAACATGTTAAGATTGCTTTTGGGTGACACGTCAAGCGTGGCGTCCGGTCCCTCACCGGTTGAGGAGGACCAGGTCCTTCTCCTTGAAGCCGCAATTGACGATATGGATCCCCAGAGCTTCGGGTATTTTCTGGACCAGGCCTTCAAGCAAGGTGCGCTTGATGTTTATTACACACCGATTCAGATGAAGAAGAACCGGCCGGCGGTCCTCCTGACACTATTGTGCGAATCGAGCGATCAAGACAGGATGATCGAGTTGTTATTTCGGGAAACGACGACTCTTGGCTTGCGATACAGCCTGGCCCGCCGCGTCGTCCTCCAAAGGGAGACAAGGGAGGTACACACCGATGCCGGCACGATTCGGGTCAAAATCGGGAAGTGGCGCGACCGCGTCGTGAACGTTCAGCCCGAGTACGAGGACCTGCGTGAGGCGGCCGAGCGAACTGGCCGGCCCCTGAAACAGCTGCGCCAGGATGTTATAAGCGAGATCTCGAAGTTGAGTTTATGAGCAAGACATTTTTGGTTACTACTCCTTTGTACCCCGCAGGCCGAACAATGGATCTGGGGGATTGCTACACGGCTGTCTACGGCGATGCGATTGCCCGCTACAGGCGTAGTTTCGGGCAGGAGGTCACGGCGCTGACGGGAACGAATGAGCAAGGTCTGCAGCCAGGCGGATCCGCCCGGCTGCGCGCCGCCTGGACGGAACTTGATCTGGGTTATTCAAGCTTCGTCTCCACGGCCGGCCCCGATCACGAGACCTGTCTGCTTGAGTTGTTCCAAAGGATCGAACGCAGCCGATTTGTATCGAAGGCTCAATTCTCGGGAGCCTTTTGTCCGCTCTGTGAGACTTCTTCTAATACCGGAACCTGCTCTGACTGCGGAGGGCCGGTTCAGTCGTTCACGGACCATTGTTATGTCTTCCGGCTCTTCGACTTCCAGGAGAAACTGATCGGTTTTTATCAGGACAACCCGGACTTCGTCTTGCCCCGGACGCGGATGAACGAAGTCGTAAGTCAGGTCAGAGCAGGGCTGCAAAATATCTGCATCAGCCGACCCTCGGGAAGCTCGGGGATTAGGATTCCAGGAAAAGACAATCAGGCTTTCACAGCCTGGTTTAGCGGCTTGGCAGGATATCTGACGGGAAGCGGATTCCCCAACGCGGCCGAAAATGCCCGTGTCTGGCCTGCCGACGTTCAATTGATCGGCAAACAGGCTCTGCGGATCCATGCGATTTACTGGCCGGCCCTCCTGATGGCAGCCAGTCTGGAACCACCGCTCCACATTGTCTGCCATGGAACTTGGGAGCCGGACCTGCAGTCGGCCTACCTCGCCGGACGGCAATCGGTTCCCCAAGCGGAAATCACTGCGGTTCTGCCCGCGGATTACATCAAGTACTTCCTGCTGAGAGAAATGCCTTTCGGTTCGGATGCTTCGTTCGCGTACGAGGCCGTTTTAGACCGCGTCAACGGTGATCTGGCGACCGAGTTCATGAACCTCACGAGTCGAGTACTCAAGATGATTGAGAACTACTCAGAGAACATGGTTCCTGAACCGGGCGACTTGGAAGCGGCCGACGAGA
>RPQK01000744.1 GCA_003819755.1 Acidobacteriota bacterium
ATTTATTGGTCGTTTTGGGGGTGGTTGTATCGAACCCCCGCCGTGTCTCGGGAGTACGGCATTTACAAACCGGATGCAACGGCTGTGCCCCAGAGGCACGGCGGGTTTTCGATACAACTCGCCACAAAACGGCGAGTCACTCAACCGCCGCTGAGATCGCGCCCTCTGTCCGCGCTTAGGACCCGTCAATCGTCAATTACCTCGACCGCCTCCTCCTCAGCTTCGCCTTTGCGAATCCGAAATGAGCGCAAAACCGGTTCCGGGCCGGCAAGCGAGACAATGACGTAGCTGAGAGTCGGATCGAAAGCGAGCCTCAGGTCCTCGGCCGATGGCCGGGCAGGGGTCAGCGGATGACTGTGGTAAACCGCGTGCAGTTTCCGTCCTTCGCCCCGCACTTTTCGGAGCGCCTGGAATTGCTCCGCCGGGTCGAAAGAAAAGTGTTCCGGGGAGGCGTCAGCGTTCGTGAGAGGGTAAACAGAGTCAACCCTCCCGTCGCTTCCGCCGGCAAGATAGCCGCAAGCTTCAAGCGGTATATCCTGCCGGGCATGCGCGACGATTGTTTTCCAAGCTTTGCGCGTGATTTCGAGGCTCATCTCTCCCTTCTCTTCACTTCCGCAGATCGCACGCGACCTGGCTTTCGGCCTCGTCGCGTACTCGGTCTCCGTCAACCAGGCCAATCGTTCCGATACCGGCGGCAGCAAGGTAGGGGGCTGCCGCCGAGCCGAGGCCACCCGCCCCGATAACGAGCACCCGCGCATCGAACAGCTTCATCTGCCCTTCGATGCCCACTTCTTTCAGGACGATCTGACGGCTATAGCGAGTCAATTGCTCCTCATCTGCCAGTCTCATGAATTCTCCAGTGCATTTGCCAAATCCAAACGCAGGCAGTCTCCAGCGTGGAAAGATCCTTCGTCACAGGGCGCCCCCACCCATGAAATAGAGGAAGTCGATCTCGTCCCCCTCTTTCAGCAGCGTGTCCGGGAATCGATTACGATCCACGAACTCGCCGTTGAGCTGGACGGACACCATGTCCGGCTGGGCAACGTCGTTGACGACAAGAAGTTGCCGAACCGTTGTCCCCGTTTCCACTTCCTGAGTTTCCCCATTAACTCTGATCGTCATTGCCTTCTCCTATGGTGCCCTTCTCGCGATGAGCGCGGGACCCATCGGGAGACGGGACCCACTATCAAATGCTGTAGTCCCCGTCGAACACGCGCAGCTTGCGAGGGCGAACCAGGACTCTCTCGCCTGGCTTGAAGCCTGCGTTCCTTAAAAAATCCCTGGTTACTTCCGCCTCCACTAACTCGCCGTTGTCAGATCGTCGCAATTCCAGGCGGGCGAGGGCGCCGATCAGCGAGACGTGCGCTATATCCGCCTCGATCGCGTTTGTCCCATTGCCATCACCAGCCCTCTCCACCTCGAGATCGAACGGGCGAACATAGCCGATTTGTGCTTTGCCAGACTCGAGCCGTCCATGGAAGAGGTTGACGTTTCCGAGGAAGTTGTAGACAAAAGGGCTCGCTGGCGTTTCATAGATCTCCTCGGGAGTTCCGATCTGCTCGATACGACCGTCGTGCATCACGGCCACGCGATGGGCGACTTCCAGGGCCTCTTCCTGGTCGTGCGTCACGAAGACGCTCGTTATCCGCAATTCCTGATGGAGCCGGCGCAGCCACCGCCTCAGCTCTTTTCTGACCTTGGCGTCCAGAGCTCCGAAGGGTTCATCCAGAAGAAGAACCTTGGGCTCGACCGCCAGAGCCCGGGCCAGGGCTATCCTCTGTCGCTGGCCGCCTGACAGCTGCCAGGGGTAACGATCGGCGAGGGATTCTAGTTGCACCAGGTGGAGCAGCTCGCGCACTCTTTGGTCGACCTGGCGCCTGGAGGGTCTTTTCCCGCGCGGTTTGACTCTCAGGCCGAAGGCGACGTTCTCAAAGACCGTGAGGTGACGAAAGAGCGCGTAATGCTGGAAAACAAAGCCGACATCGCGCTTGCCCGCGTCGTCGAAGGTCGCTTCTGCCTCGTTCAAATAAACCGACCCACTGTCGGGTTGTTCCAGGCCGGCCAGGATGCGAAGCAACGTCGTCTTGCCGGACCCCGAGGGGCCTAGCAAAGCGAGCAGCTCGCCGGTCTCCACTTTCACGGAGACGTTGCGCAAGACGTTGAAGCGGCCAAAGCTCTTGTTGATCTTCTGGGCGTAGATGCTCATAACGTCCGACCCTCTCCTTCATCCAGCTGCAGCTGGGCTGAGAAGGCACGCGTTTTCAGCTCGACGACTTTCTTCGCTGCCAGCGTGAGGAGAGCAACGATGCACAGTAGAGAAGCCACGGCGAATGCAGCCGTGTAGTTATATTCGTTGTAAAGGATCTCCACATGCAACGGCACCGTGTTCGTCTGCCCGCGTATGTGCCCCGAGACCACCGAAACAGCACCGAATTCGCCCATCGCCCGGGCGCTGCACAGGATCACGCCATAGAGCAGACTCCACCGGATGTTGGGCAATGTCACCCGGAAGAAGGCTGACCAGCCGCTTGCGCCAAGCACGAGCGCTGCTTCCTCCTCGTCCCGGCCTTGACTCTGCATCAGGGGGATCAGCTCTCGCGCAACAAAAGGGAAAGTGACGAACACGGTGGCCAGGATCACCCCCGGGGCGGCGAAGATCACCTGGATTCCCCAAGCGTCCAGCCATTCACCCAGCCAGCCTTGCGTTCCAAAGAGCAGGACGAAAATCAGGCCGGAAACCACCGGTGAGACCGCAAACGGCAAGTCGATAAGCGTAACCAGCGCGTTCTTTCCCCTGAACCGGAACTTCGTCACAGCCCAGGCTGCGGCGACTCCAAAAAGCAGGTTGAGCGGCACGACCGCCGCGGCGGTCAACAACGTGAGTCGGATGGCTGTGCGAGCATCCGGATCCACGACCGCAGCCGTGTAGTCGCCCCATCCCTTGGCGAGAGCCTGGGTGAACAGGGCCGCTAGCGGCACAAACAGGAAAAGTCCCAGGAAGGCCAGCGACGCCGAGATGAGGGTGACTTTCACCATCCTCGATTCCCCCACCCGGACGCTTCGGTTTGTAGTTCCGCCTTTAGGCGGGCTTTTAAATTGGAGATTTGGCGAAAATTGACCGCTGTTTAACTGCCCGCCTAAAGGCGGAACTACGAACGGACTGCCGTTCCTGAGATTGCTATCGCTTGTCATCAGTTGACCTCCTGGAAACGACGCGTTCTCCACTGGAGGAAATTGATCGCCAACAGCAGGAGGAAGGAGAGTGACAGCATCACGACGGCAATCGCCGCGGCGCCGGCGTAATCGTACTGCTCCAGCTTGGTCACTATGAGAAGTGGCGCGATCTCGGTCTTCATCGGCATGTTGCCGGAAATAAAGACAACCGAGCCGTATTCGCCGAGCGCTCGGGCAAAAGCCAGCGTGAAACCAGTCAGAAGCGCGGGAAGGAGTGTCGGGAAGACGACCCGCCGAAACGCCTGCCAATGGCTGGCGCCCAGGCTGAGCGCGGCCTCCTCGATTTCCGGATCCATATCCTCGAGAACCGGCTGGACGCTTCTCACGACGAACGGAACTCCTATGAAGATGAGCGCAACCAACACACCGAGGGGCGTGAAGGCGACCTGTATTCCCAGTGGCTCCAGGTATCTGCCCAGCCACCCGTTTGGCGAGTAGATTGATGTGAGACAAATGCCAGCTACAGCCGTGGGAAGCGCAAACGGAAGATCGACCATGGCATCCAGGATTCGCTTTCCCGGAAAACTGTACCGGGCCAGGACCCAGGCGAGCGCGAGTCCGAAGACCGCGTTGACGATCGCCCCACCAAGGGCGGCGCCAATCGTCAGCTTGTAAGCTGCAAGGACACGCGGAGCTGTGA
>RPQK01000745.1 GCA_003819755.1 Acidobacteriota bacterium
AATCCGCATCTATGTGGGGGTTATCGACAAGGCCCGCGTCGAGAGGACTGAATCCCGGGCGAACGATTTCATCCCCTTCCTCGGACTGTCCGGTGTTGCCCGTTACTGCGAGACGCTGGCGCATGAGCTGACCCATGCCCGTCAGTGGTTGACAGATCCTGCGTACGCTCAGTTACTTAGGGAACAGGAAGCCCTCAACACCCAGTTCCTCGAACTGGTCCACCGAAAGGCAAAGGACAACCCGACCAGGCGAAGGAAGCTTGAGCTCCAGCATCGTCTCACCGAACTAGGGAACAGAATAGAGGCTTCGGCTATCAGCGCAGAAAAACAGGTCTGGCGCGAGCTGACCTCGTCGCCCATGATTTAAACCACCAAACCACCAGACGCTTATCTCCCCCTGTGGCTCAGTCATTTGCATGTTCTGTATAGACGGGAATAGACGCCATGGGACGCTAAATTCTGTATAGACAATCGAAATGCAGTTTCCCAAGCTGGACGTCATCGGATTCTCTTTTGCGCAGGCGGAGAAGGGGTTCACCCCAACCGCCTGTGTCACTTTTTGTGTCAGTTTTTTCGTCGCACATGGCTCAACTCGACACTTCTCGGCGTAATTCTTGTACATCCTGGAAATCGTCCCAAAGCCCGGGTTCACGCGGTTTTCGGCCTTAAATCCACGTGGGAGGGGGATCGGGGCCTTGCGGCCCCGATCTGATTTGTAATCAGTAGGTTGGGGGTTCAATTCCCTTCGCTAGCTCCAGCTAACTTTTTCTTTTTCAATCAGTTACCTCCACGCGTCTTTTTTTGTCGTTCTTGGGCTGTGTCACTTTTTGTGCCACCAAAAATCAGTGGGTTTACTTTTTCTCGCCGAGTAGGCCAGCGAAGTTCCACTACTTTTGTTCTCGTGTCGACGTCGTCGACACGTCTCGAGAACATGTCGAAAAACAGCCCAATTCTCGACATGATGACTCTCAGCTAGACAGGGCTTACGGTTGCAGACGACGGGGTAGGCTGTAACGAGGATGCGGCCATTCCCCGGGGCGGCGAAATGGGCGAGCTTGGTCGCTCGAAGGACTGGTCAGCCACTCCTCGCGGTCCGCGAGATTCCTGCCCGGCGGTCCGGCGCACCGGGGCAATGGTCTAGTCACGAGTGTAAAACTCATTGTGCTATCATGGCCCCATGAGACGACCTCGCGGTCGGCTTATTCTCCCGATCGCTTCTCTCTGCGGTTTCTTATTGGTGTCGTCTGCCTGGCAGACTCAGGACTACTCGCAGCCACACCGGCCTCAGTTCCACTTTTCGCCCCCAGTGAACTGGATAAACGACCCCAATGGAATGGTTTACTACCAAGGTGAATTCCACCTGTTCTACCAGTACAACCCTTTTGGCAATGGGTGGGGCCACATGAGCTGGGGGCACGCGATAAGCCGGGACCTGGTCCATTGGGAGAACCTTCCGGTCGCGCTCCGAGACGAGGACGGAATCATGATCTTCTCAGGAAGCGCAGTGGCCGACACTGATAACTCCAGCGAGCTTGGAACAAAAAGCGCACCTCCACTGGTGGCGGTCTATACCGGACACACGGCCGACCGGCAGACGCAGAACCTGGCTTTCAGCACCGACCGTGGCCGTACCTGGCGAAAGTATTCGGGCAACCCGGTGTTGGATAGGCAGCAAAAGGACTTTCGGGATCCGAAAGTGTTCTGGCATGAACCCACCCGACGATGGATTATGGTGGTCGCCCTTCCCGTCGCGCGCAAAGTAGCGTTCTACTCGTCGTCCAATCTGATCGACTGGGCGCAGACCGGTGACTACGGCCCCGCGGGCGCCACGGAGGGAATCTGGGAATGCCCCGATCTCTTCGAACTACCGGTCGAGGGAACCGCGGCCGACAAGAAGTGGGTTCTTATAGTGAACGTCAATCCCGGGGCGGTTGCAGGCGGGTCGGGCACTCAATATTTCGTTGGCGCCTTCGATGACAAAACGTTCCGCGCCGACTCTTCGCCAAGTCCCCGGTGGGCCGACTACGGCAGCGATTTTTACGCGGGGGTCTCGTGGAGCAGCATGCCGTCCGGCGATCCACGCCGAGTCTGGCTCGCCTGGATGAGTAACTGGCGTTATGCCGACAAGGTTCCGACCTCTCCGTGGAAAGGTGCGATGACGCTTCCGCGGGCGTTGGCCCTCAGGAACACGGAAGCCGGCCTTTCACTCTTTCAGACGCCGATTGCTGAGCTCAGGATACTCCGCGGCGAACTTCTTCAAGCAGGCGACATCACGATAACAGCTGCAAACCGCCTCCTTGAGCAAGCCCGAATGAATGGCGACTTGCTGGAGATCGAAGCTGAATTCGATATCGATAGTGCGCAAGATTTCGGTATTAACGTCAGGGTCGGAGAAAACCAGAAAACCAGAGTCGGCTACAACGTCGCACGAAAGGCGGTCTATGTTGACCGACGTTCGTCCGGCCGCTTGGCCTTTGATCGCTCCTTCCCGGCAGTGCACTCCGCACCTATGGCCGCCCCAAAATCCCGGGTTAAGCTGCATATCTTCGTCGATCGATCGTCGGTCGAGCTCTTCGCCAACCACGGGGAAAGAGTGATAACGGATCTTATTTTTCCAGACAGGACGAGCGCGGGCCTCAATTTGTACGAGGAAGGCGGGCGGGCGCACGTACGATATCTGCGGGTGTGGAAACTCAACCCGATCTGGAAACAGTGAGCTTCTGTCGCCCATGCCTTGCCCGAAAAAAGATTGGTGCGGTATTCGCCAGCCTTGCCACCCAGCGCGCGACTTGCAGTCAGGCTTCCGGAAGCCCGACCCGCGTTTCGACTCTCTGAAAGCCACCCCCGGTATCGCCCGCTTCTCGGGCGCATGAACCTGCCTTCCTCTTGAACCGGCAGGACGTGCTGGACGTGGAATCGCCTGCGCATTCCGGCATCATCTGTTTGCCGGATCGCGAGCAGAAGCTCGGTGCCCTGGCCGATTACTTTTTGCAGTTCCTTAACTGCTCCGTTCGTTGACGAGGCAACGCTCTCGTCGATCGTTACTGTATAATTCCACTATGAATAACGACCTGCTCTCCCGCCCATAACGGTTGAGCCCGGGAAGCGTGGGGGGAAGCCGTGCATTCGCGGAAAGCGGATGCGTGTGACGGATGTACTGGAACTGCTCGCCGCCGGCGCACCATTTGAGGAGATTCTCCGGGACTACCCTTTCCTCGAGCGGGATGACATTCTGGCCGCCATCACCTACGTTGCTCAACAAACCGACCATATCGTGCTGAAAACTGCACGAAGCTGCTGGTTGACAATCAACTTCAGCTTGCCCTCGCCGCCTTTCTTCGGCAGCGCGGACACGAGTGCTGCCATGTGATCGACCTGGGATTTGACGAGGCGACCGATGTCGAATCCCACATTTTCGCCCGCTCGGCGACAAGCTTGGCGTACTTTGCCCGGGCTTTTGGGGTATAGGAGAAGCACCGCTTAATCCGTCTCGGCCAGGTCAACAGGCTGGCCGCGATTTCGTCGGCAGTCTCATTCGTTCTCTCGCCAGGTATTCGAAGAAGTGTTCCCACTGTGTCACTTTTTGTGCCACTTCGAATCAGTGGGCTGGGGTTGCTTCGGGGTGAATTGCGAGGCTCTGACCCGCAGTCGGGGCTACCGGTTCCGCTGCGGATTCGCGATTAGGAAATTCTCGAGGTTGTTGACATAGATCGAATCGAAGAGATACAGAGGTAAAAAGCCGTCTTCCTAACGGCCCGGACCGCGCGTCGCCAGGTAAGCGTCGATGTTGCGCAGGCGGCTGTCGCCGATCTCCAGCGACGCAATCCTGAACGGCCGGATTGCACGGCTTCCAATTGGGCTTCG
>RPQK01000746.1 GCA_003819755.1 Acidobacteriota bacterium
AACATCTGACAAAAGCCGGTTGAAAGGAATTGAACCAAATTCAAATATCACTACTAATTACAGCCGCGCAGAACCAAACTTGCACGCGCGGCGCGATCAAGTGTTACGGTTGTAACACGAATTGACACCAATCAGGCTGTGGAACGATTGCACAGCTTAATTCGTGTCAGTTCGTGCAATTCGTGGATAAATTAGCTATCTCCTGGCCACAATCACCAGGTTCGGCGACGAGACGGGATCGAAGGGTGAGAAGGTCATGTCGCCGAAGGTCTCAACGTTGCGCAATCCGGCGGCCTTCAGCGCGGGAGCGAGCTCCGCCAGCCGGTAAGGCCGCAGGATCGTACTGCTCAAGCGGTGGGTCACTTTGTCTCCCTCCGTTCTCAAAACCAGGATATTGAACTGAACCAAGTCCCCGAGGAAGTCGTAGAACCGGACAAAGTGATTGTCGCGGTCCCGGTTGACGCCGACAATCCGCTCTTTTTGGGCCAGGATTCGCTCATAGTTCAGGAGCTGGAGGACCAGGATTCCGCTGCCGTCCATGACTGCCGCAAGTCCTCGCAGGGATACTGTCAATTGGCTTTCCTCGTGAACGTGGGGCAGGGAATTCCCCAAGACCAGTACGGCGCCAAACCGGTCGGAAAACCGGGCGTCGAGGGCCGCAAAATCCGCTTCTACGAAGGGAACCTCAACCCGCACCTCGGACGCGTGCCGGCGGGCTACCTCAAGCATGGCCCGGGACGGGTCGGCTGCCGCCGTTTTCACTCCCAAGCGAGCCAACACGATTGCGTGGAGACCGGTTCCGCAGGCCGCGTCGAGCACGGAGTCAAAAGAGTAGCGGTCGCGCCACCGGCGCAGAACCTCCTCCTCGCTCTTGAGTCGCTGGTGAAACCGGGTCATCGAGTCGTAATCGGAGGCAATAACGTCGTAGAAGTCGGGTGCGGAAGTCATTGTCTTCTAGGATTATCGTTTTGCCGGCAGAGGTGCAAGGGCCCTAAACTTCTTGACGATTGAGGATCGAAGGTTATGATTAGCAGTTGATGAAGCGACGCCACCTTTCCCGTGTCATGTTCAGAGGCTCGAGAGTCCAACAGCTGGTCGCCCTCCTGGCACTCGTGTTGCTGGTTCACGCCACGCCACTGGGCGATAAGGACAAATGGCAACCGGAAAAGATCGGAAAGGGTCTCAATTTTTTCTCGCAGAACCAGGAAATCGAGCTCGGGCGTTCCTACTCCTCGCAGTTGAACGGCGAGTTGGAGCTGATCAACGATCCACACATTACGGGCTATGTGGAGGAAATGGGTCGACGGATTGTCGGTGTGTCGCTGCGCCGGGACCTCGATTACCGCTTCTTTGTGGTCAACACCAAGGAGGTGAACGCTTTCGCCCTCCCAGGTGGCTTCATCTATGTCAACCGGGGTCTGATCGAGACAACAGAGAGCGAATCGGAATTGGCCGGCGTCATCGGACATGAGATCGGGCATGTAGTCGGCAAGCATTCGTTGAAACAGCTGTCGAAGAAGTTGCTCCTGGCCGGGATTACGGTAGGGGCCGGGATGGCGGTGGGTGCGAAGAGCAAGAAATGGGGCCAGGTCGTATCGATCGCGGGCGGCATCGGCGTATTCTTCGCCGCGCTCAAATACAGCCGGGACGACGAGAGGGAAGCCGATTGGCTGGCGCTGACCGAGCTGGACAAGGCGGGATACGACCCTTGGGGAATGGTCCAGTTCTTTGAGAAGCTGGAGGGGACGACGAAGGGGGGCCACATGCCGGCGTTCCTCAGCACTCATCCGCTGCCGGCCGAACGCAAAGCGAATATGAGGCGACAGATAGCGGAAATGAAGCTGGGCCAGCCGGGTCTCGCAGCATCGAGCCGCGGCTTTGACGTCTGTCGCAGCAGACTGGCAACGCTATCGGCTCCGCCGCCGGGCCGGGATAAGACGCTCAGCAACGCGCTCGCCGCACTTCAGTCTAAAACCGAGTCGTCCGGCGAAGAGCGAGAGGTCAATCCTGCGCGGCGGTCCGGTCAGTCTCTCCTCGAAAGTGTGACTATTCCCGGCGACAGTCTTTGGATCGACACGGGTGTTGATGTAACCTCAGAGGACCTGCTCGAGGTTGAGGCTTCGGGGCAGGTTTTCTGGAAGAAGAACAGTGACGAGTCGTGCGGGCCCGACGGTGTCCCAGGCAAGGGCTTCTGGAAGCCGATATCGAAGGCCAATACGGCCGCGCTGGTAGGCAAGGTTGGGCAAAACTCCGGGAACTACTTCCTGGTTGGATCGAAATGCAGCCGGCGCATGGATGAAGAGGGAAGGTTGTTCCTGGGGATTAACGACGATAATAACTTCGACAACCGCGGAAAATTCGAGGTGCGAATCACGGTGCGACGGTGATGGGCCTCGACTGGCCAATCTTCGGTCGAGGACCGCGGACGACGCATATTTAGGAGAGTCTTAAATGGTAAGACGCTGGAGCGAATGGTTTGGGAGCCTGATGACGTTGCTCGGAAGCAACTGGATCTCGCTTCTGGGGGCGACGCTGACGACTGTCAGCGGGCTTCTGATTGTGGCCTTCTTGATATTGGGTTTTCTGGGGGTCACTTCCTCCCCTTACATCGGCATCATGGCTTTCCTGGTTCTCCCGGGCGTCTTTGTTCTCGGGCTGCTCCTGATTCCGCTAGGAGTCTATTGGGAACGCCGCCGCCGGCGGAAACGAGGAGAACCCGAAGCGACGGCAGACAGAGCCTTCCCGACCATTGATTTCAACAAGCCGAGAGTCCGCAATCTGGGCGTCGCCGTGACCCTGTTGACCATCATCAATCTTTTGCTTATCTCCATCGTCAGCTACGAGGCAGTGGTCTACATGGAGACTGTGCAGTTCTGCGGTCAGGTCTGCCACACGGTTATGCAGCCGGAATTTACGACTTACACCGGATCTCCGCACGCCCGCGTCGAGTGCGTCGAGTGCCACATCGGTGCCGGCGCGCCTTGGTTTGTCCGATCAAAACTCTCGGGTGTCGGCCAGGTGTTTGCCGTCACTTTTAACACTTA
Source organism: Acidobacteriota bacterium (assembly GCA_003819755.1). Classification (GTDB taxonomy): domain Bacteria; phylum Acidobacteriota; class UBA6911; order RPQK01; family RPQK01; genus RPQK01. The sequence goes on from RPQK01000746.1 coordinate 3,045, forward strand.
CGAGAGGCCGATCCCGGTGCCGGTAGAGAACCTGCGTCCTTCCCGGGAGACCTGCGAGGAGTGCCACTGGCCCCAGAAATTCACCGGGGACAGAATTCGGGTGATAGAGAAGTTTTCCGACGACGAGGCGAACACTCCCATGAAGACGGTCCTTCTTATGCACATCGGCGGGGGATCGCAGAACCGGGGTATCCACGGATGGCACATGGATCCAGGGCGCGAGATCTACTATTTCGCGGCGGACCGCCAGCGGCAGACGATTCCGTGGGTCATGGTTCGACACCCGGATAGCAAGACGACGGAATACAAATCCGCGGAAGGAAAGCAGCCTCCTGCCGACCAGCGTCGCCTGATGGACTGCATTGACTGTCACAATCGGCCGACCCATATCTTCGAGGCCCCGGATCAAGGAATGAACCGTGCTTTGGCCACAGGCCGGATCAGTCGGGAAATCCCGTTTGTTAAAAAGGTCGGGGTGGAGGCATTAGAGTCGACGGAACTGAAGAAAGCCGGAGGCGCGGATCGCAGTGCTCAGATCGAAAAGTATGTCCGTGACTACTACCAGGCGAATCATGCCGAATTCTACCAGTCCAAACGAGCCTTGATAGACACCGCCGTACGCGAGATTCAGGCGGTTTACCGGCGTAACGTCTTTCCAAAGATGAATTCCGATTGGACAACGTACCCGACGAACATCGGTCATGATCGGTTTCCTGGCTGTTTCCGTTGCCATGATTCGGAGCATACGGCCGAGGGTGGGGCAGCCATCGAGCAGGACTGCGAGAAGTGCCATACGATTTTGGCTCA
>RPQK01000747.1 GCA_003819755.1 Acidobacteriota bacterium
CAAAAGCCGGTTGAAAGAAATTGAACCAAATTCAAATATCACTACTAATTACAGCCGCGCAGAACCAAACTTGCACGCGCGGCGCGATCAAGTGTTACGGTTGTAACACGAATTACACGAATTTGCCCGAGATTCGTATAGTTCGTGTAATTCGTGGATTAAGACCGAAGCGCCTCAGCCCTCCCCCACGATCTCCTTCACTCTCCCCACGATCCCGCCCTGCAGGCGGACCTTTATCCCATGAGGGTGAGTCGGAGACTTGGTGAGGATATCCTGCACGATTCCCTCAGTCAGGTTGCCTGACCGCTGATCCTGCTTCTGCACGACTCGCACGCGGGCTCCCGGTCGTATTTGTGCCCTGTTCTTTCCATCCATGCCATAACCCCCCGCTTTTAGCGAACAAAAGTAATGCAGACCGGCGAATCTACCGTCGCCGTCTGGCCGTTCGGCGTCAGCTTGCCGGTCGCCTGATCGATAGCAAAGACCACGATGTTCGCGGAGTCCTGATTGGCGGCGAGCAGGTACCGGCCTGATGGATCGATGGCGATGTTCCGAGGTGTCCGCCCCTGAGTCGGTTGCCAGCCGACCGGCGCCAATGCCCCGGTCGTTTGGTCCACAGCAAAGATCGCGATAGTGTCAGCGCCCCGATTCGAGCCGTAGACAAATTTGCCGGAAGGATGGACGGCGATTTCTGCCGGGAAGTTTCGCCCATTGAAATCCGGCGAAAGACTGCTGACTGTCGCCAGTTCTTTAAACGCGCCGTTGTTCGCTTCGAACTCAAAGATGGTGAGCGTGGAGTCGAGCTCGTTGATAACGTACGCGTGCCGGTTGTCAGGGTGGAAGGAGAAGTGCCGCGGCCCGGCCCCGGGTCGGACTGACGCCGAAGGCGGGTCATTGGCCTCAAGTGTCCCCTTGGCGGGATCGAACCGGTACGTGAGGAGCTTATCGAGCCCCAGGTCGGCCACGACGGCGAAACGGTTGGCGGTGTCCAGGTAGACGCCGTGGGCATGGGGCCCCGCTTGTCTCTCTCGATTGACACTCGACCCCTCGTGCTGGATGAAAGCGCTGCTGTCCCCAAGCTTGCCGTCGCTGCCTATGGACAGAACTGTCAGGTTGCCCCCGTTGTAGTTGGCGACGAGCACGTACTTGCCTTGTTGGTCGACCGCGAGATGACACGGCCCGCCGCCGCCCGAGGAGGCCTGATTCAGGAGAGTCAACTTCCCGTCTGCCCGATTGATGGCGAATGCCGTGACCGCTCCCCCGGGCTTCCCGTTGAAGCTATTCATCTCGCCGACCGCATAGAGGAACCGGTTACCGGGATCCACGGCCAGGAATGAAGGGTTTGCGGTTTCGGCTGCAAGTCCCAGCGACGTCAGCGCGCCGGTTGCCGTGTCGAGGCGGAGGGCGTAAATCCCCTTGCTGTCCCCCCGCGTGTACGTCCCGACATAGACCAACAGGCTCTGACCGGACGATGGCTCGCAGAGGACCAATGAAAAGCCGATAAATCCGACTAAAAACGGTATCAGAAGTGCCAAGCAGCGCCAGTTCATGAGGGGCATTTAACACCAGCTCGAAGGGGCGGTGCAAGGAAGGGAACTTGAACCGCGGTATTGGCAGGTGCCTCGACAGACCCAATGTGATAACTTCTGGTAGATCAAGTGGTAGTCAAGGACAGCCGTGCGTGCGGAAGGAGAAAAACGATGCCCGGTCAACCCGAAATCAAGAACATGGCCCTGTTCTGCGACTTTGAGAATATTGCCCTCGGGGTTCGAGAAGCGAAATATCCCAAGTTCGACATCCGGCGGGTTCTGGAGCGTCTCCTGCTGAAAGGCAGCATTGTCGTCCGCAAGGCTTACTGCGACTGGGATCGGTACAAGGAATTCAAGTCGGACATGCATGAGGCCGCCTTCGAACTGATCGAAATTCCGCACGTCCGCCAGTCCGGCAAGAATTCTGCCGACATTCGCCTCGTCGTCGACGCCCTCGACCTGTGTTACACCAAGGGCCACGTCGACACTTTCGTCATAATCAGCGGCGACTCGGATTTCTCACCGCTCGTTGCAAAGCTGCGTGAGAACAACAAGCTGGTCATCGGCATGGGTGTCCAGAAATCGACCTCGGACCTGCTGACCGGCGCCTGCGACGAGTTCATCTACTACGATGACCTGGTCCTGGAAGCTGCCCGAACAAGACGCAGATCTCGCAAGGCGGCCAAGCCTGACGCGAAAGAACACCCGACGCTTAAGAAAGCGCAAAAAAAGACCGACGAGGAGAAGCGTCAGGAAGCCTTTGATCTCACGGTCGAAACCTTCGAAGCGTTGCAGTCCGAACGTGGCGAGGAAGAGCCGGTGTGGGGTTCGATGGTGAAGCAGGCCCTCAAGCGCCGCAAGCCGGGGTTTAACGAATCGTACTACGGATTCCGTTCCTTCAGCGCCCTGCTGGAAGAGGCCGAGCGCCAGGGTTTGCTTAAGCTCGAGCGCGATCAGCGTTCCGGCGGTTACCTGGTGCACGCGGTCGAGGAGGACGCTTCGGCGTCGGACGACCACCCGGAGGGCCACGGACTCACACGGACCGGCGGGGATGAACGAGGTGACAAGGTGCCAAGGTGACAAGGTGGGTCGTCACCCCGTCACCTTGTCACCTTGGCAGTCTTGGGGCTGCGCTCCCGGGGCGAGCAGGGCGGCAATCACACTGAGCACGCTTACCAGGCCCAGTGCGAGGCGCAGGCTGGAGAATTCGGCGGTAAATCCGATCAGCGGCGGGCCGAGGAGAAAGCCGAAATAGCCGGCAGTGGTGACGGCGGCCACTCCCGCCCCCGCGGGTACCCCTTTTACCCTCGCGCCCGCCCCGAAAATGATCGGAATTATCGTGGAGAAGCCGGCTCCGACGAGTCCGAAACCGAGGAGGGCGACAGGCACCTCTTCCACTACCGTGGCCGCAGCCACCCCGAGAGCGGACAACAAGGCGCCCGTTCTTACCAGGCGCACCGGCCCGACCCGCAGCGTCAGCCAGTCCCCCAGGAACCTTCCCCCAGCCATACACCCGGAAAAAACCGAATAGCCGAGCGCCGCGACCCCGGCGTCTGTTCCCAGGGAGTTGCGGAGATAGACCGCGGTCCAATCCGCCATCGCTCCTTCGCCGACCAGGATGCAGAAGGCGATGGCGCCCAAGACCCAGATCCGTCTTTGAAACCGAAAACCGAGGCCCGTTTCAGCCGCGGACGAACCCGGTGAAAGCCAAGCGAGAACCACACCAGCGAGTGCTCCAAAAATGACGGCCGCGGCTGCAAAATGCGACTTCGGCGCGATTCCGGCGTGTGCGACTGCCCCGCCGATGGCTGATCCGAGCATGCCCCCCACACTGAACAGGCCGTGAAACGAGGACATAACCGGTTTCCCGCGTCTTGTTTCAAAGGCGGCTGCCTGGACATTCATCGCCACATCCATCCCCCCCACTGCCATGCCGAAAACAAAAAGGGCGAATGCCAGTTTGGGCGGCGAAGTGGGCCAGGCGAGCAGCGGGAGGCTGAGGCAGAAGAAGATCGTGGTGACGATGACCAGCAGGCGGCTGCCGAATCGATGAATCAGGGCGCCCGTAACCGGCATGGCCACGAGCGCGCCGGCGGTGATAGCCAGAAGGACGGTGCCAAGTACGGCAGGCGACAGGGCGAGTGCCGACTGGATGGCCGGAATACGCGAAACCCAGGACGCCACCACCAGCCCGTGCACAAGAAAAATTACCGATATGCTGAACCGTTCCCGCCCCACCCGTCCATCTTCGCAGACCGAGGAGCAGGGGAGAAGAAGGGGAGGAGGGGAGAAGGGGGGAAGAAGAAGGGGC
>RPQK01000748.1 GCA_003819755.1 Acidobacteriota bacterium
AATTGAACCAAATTCAAATATCACTACTAATTACAGCCGCGCAGAACCAAACTTGCACGCGCGGCGCGATCAAGTGTTACGGTTGTAACACGAATTACACGAATCAGGCGGCGCCTGATTCGTGTAATTCGTGTAATTCGTGGATAACTACGGTAACGCGAACGCGTGATACGTGCCCCCCGACTTGTTTCCCCACTTTCCTCCGCCGGCGCCGATCACGACGTACTGTCGCCCCTTGACCTCGTACACGGCGGGAGTCGCGTTCCCGGCTGCGGACAACTCCGTCTCCCAGAGCAGTTCGCCGGTCGTCTTGTCAAAGGCGCGGAACTTGCGGTCGTTATTGGTCGCCCCGATAAACAGCAGACCGCCGGCCGTAACGACCGGCCCTCCGTAGTTTTCACTGCCGGTGTCCTTCTTGCCCTGGGCGGCCAGTTCCGGTATTTCGCCGAGCGGGATTTGCCAGGCGATCTCCCCCTTGTTCAGGTCTATCGCGGTCAGCGTTCCCCAGGGCGGCGCGACGGCCGGGTAGCCGTCGGGGTCCGTGAAACGGATGTAACCATCCAGACGGTATTTCAAATCGATCGGGGAAGTTTCCGAGCCGAACGCCACGGAGTTCGACCCATCGCCTGTAACCAGGTACTCGGTAAGGGCATCGACCGCATCTTCCGGCAGATCGGTAAAGCCCTGCATCCGGCCGGCGCCCTTTCGGATAATGGCTGAGATCTGGCTTGCGCTTCGGCGCTTGGCGACGCCGACCAGGGAAGGGAACTCAGGGGGAGTCCCGCGCAGGTTCTCCTTGTGGCAGCTCGCGCACTCGCTGACGAACAGCTCTCGGGCCGTCATGGACCCGGTCTTTCTCGCCCGTTCGACCAGTTTGATTACCCAGACCATCTCGTTGGCATTCACGTAGAAAAGTCCGCTCGTTGGATCAAAAGCAGGGCCTCCCCATTCGCCTCCGCCGTCCATTCCGGGAAACAGGATCGTTCCCTCCCGGCTGGGCGGGTCGTACGGCCCCCTGTTGCGCAGCGCGCGAAGCTTATCCAGGACATATTCCCGGGCTGCCGGCGTCCTCGTCGTCACGACGTCCTCGGTAAAGCGTTGCCGGGCGAAAGGCGGAGGGGCCAGCGGAAACGGTTGCTTGGGCGCCGTGACCTCGCCGTCTACATCGGAGGGAAGGACGTCACGGTACTCTACAGGAAAAACCGGTTTTCCGGTTTCCCGCTCGAAGACAAAGACCAAACCGGATTTGGTGATCTGAGCAACGGCGTCAATGAGCCGGCCGTCCCTCTGGACGGTTACGAGGCTCGGGGGGGCCGGGAGATCCCGGTCCCAGACGTCGTGCCGGACCGTCTGAAAATGCCATTTACGCTTGCCGGTATTCGCGTCCAGTGCGAGGAGACAGTTGGCGAAGAGGTTATCGCCGGCCCGATTTGCGCCGTAGAAGTCAAACGCGGCAGAGCCGGTTCCTGCAAAGACAATTCCTCGCTTCTCGTCCAGGCTCATTCCGCTCCAATTGTTGGCTCCCCCGATATACTTCCAGGCGTCCGGGGGCCAGGTTTCATAGCCAAACTCGCCGGGGTGCGGAATGGTGTGGAAGGACCAGCGGATCTTCCCGGTCCGCAGATCAAATGCCCTGATGTCGCCAGGAGCGGCCGGGAGGTCCTCTGCAATAAGGCTTCCCAAGATCAGAAGATCTTTGTAGACGATCCCCGGAGTATTGGCTGAAACACTGAGAGTCTCGGGGTCGCGGCCCAGTCCTTCACGCAGATCCACCCGGCCTCTTGAACCGAATTCCAGGACCGGTTTGCCGGTCTTGGCGTCCAGGCAGTAGAGGACGTGGCGGGCGGCAAAGTAGATCCGGCCTTGCGCGTGAGTCAAGCCCCGCACCCGGGTCCTGCTCTTCACCTCTTTGCCCTCGTGAGGATCGAAGCTCCACCGGAGTTTTCCGGTGTCCGCCTCCAGGGCGAATACGCGAAGCTTGGGTGTCGTGGCAAAGAACAAGCCGTCAACCACGATGGGATTGCACTGCATCTCTGAGCCCTCGAACGCCTCCTTCGTGTCATAGGTCCAAGCGGGGCGAAGGGTTTTGACGTTCGTCCGGTTGATCTGATCGAGACTCGAGTACCGGATGCTTTCCGGCCCACCTCCGTAAACGGCCCAGCCACGGTAAGCGGTCTCGGGAGAACCAAGATACAAAGACAGAACGACCTGCAGGAGGATGAGAGATATCATTACCTCAAGTCTATGGAAAGGACCTCAGGGACCTCAAGGACCCAAGGACCCAAGGACCCAAGGACCAAAAGGACACTAGCCTTTCCTTTTGGTCGTTGAGGTCCTTGAGGTCCTTCCCGCAGCTTGTGTGGTAGTATCCGCTCAAAGGGAACTAAAGCGCGGAAGGAGATGAGTATGAAAGGTGGGAGTGGTGAATCGGGTGTCTCTCGTCGGGATTTTATTCGGACATCGGCCTCTGCTGCGGCATCGGTCTCGGTTCTTGGGAGTGTCAACTACGGCTTGCACGCCGCCGGCTCAGATACGGTGCGGGTGGGTCTGATCGGATGCGGGGGACAGGGCACACGTGACTCGGTCGCCTTGTTGCAGGGAGTACCGGGAGTGGAGCTCGTCGCCATGGGCGACATGTTCCCAGACCGTCTACAGCAGTCTTTGGAGATTCTTAAGAAAGAAGCACCGAACGGGGTCAAGGTTAAGCCGGAGATGTGTTTTACCGGGTTCGACGCTTACAAAAAAGTCCTCGAGAGCGATGTCCAGGCCGTCCTGGTGGTGACCCCGCCTCATTTCCGGTCGCTGCACTTTCGCGCGGCTGTCGAAGCCGGAAAGCATATCTTCATGGAGAAGCCGGCTGGAGTGGATCCGGCAGGGATCAGGGCCATGCTCGAGATCGCCGATGCGGCCGAGCAGAAGAAGCTGTCGGTGGTCTGTGGGACACAGCGCCGCCACACGCCCTCTTACCAGGAGACGATTAAGCGGATTCATGAGGGGGCGATAGGACGGATCGTCGCCGCGGAAGCGTACTGGATGGGCGGGGACATGCTGGGTTACTGGCAGTGGTACGAACGCGGCAGCCTGTCCGAGATGGAGTGGCAGATTCGAAACTGGCCGTGGTACACCTGGCTGAGCGGCGATCATATCGTTGAACAACACGTCCACAATCTCGACGTCATCAACTGGGCCCTCAACGCCACGCCCGAACAGTGCCTGGGCCAGGGTGGCCGACAGGTGCGCAATCTGGGTAACATCTGGGACAACTTCACGGTTGTCTTTGAATACCCCAACGACGTGCGCGTAACCAGCATGTGCCGGCAGATCAACGGGTGCATGAACCGGATCGGGGAAAGGGTGATAGGGACCAAGGGTGTCGCCGAGGTCGATCGCGGGCTGATCAAAGGGGAGAACGCCTGGGAATACAAGGGCCCTGAGGTTAAGCCGAAGGAACTCGATCAGCAGGTCTTCATTAAGAGCATACGAGAGGGGAAGCCGCTGAGCGAGGTGAAGGCCATGGCCCACAGCACCCTGGGGGCAATCATGGGCCGGATGAGCGCTTACTCGGGGCGTGCCCTGAAGTGGGACTGGGCGCTGAAAGCCTCGAAGCTCGATTACACACCGGCCCAATACGGCCCAACGGCCCACCCGGTCGACCCGGTCGCCATGCCCGGGAAATCGGAGTTGAGCTAAGAGAACGGTTCGGCGTTCTGGGTTCGGGGTTCTGGGTTCTGGGTTCTCGGTTCCGACGTTCGAGTCCCGCTAAATTCCGAACCCCAACCCGAACCCGAACCCCGAACCCCGAACCCCGAACCCCGAACCCCGAACCCGAACC
>RPQK01000749.1 GCA_003819755.1 Acidobacteriota bacterium
ATTGGGGGTCGCTGGTCGGTTTCTATACGATCCTTCACGTTGGGCGCGCCATTTCGAGCTTCTTTGTTGCCGAGAATGACCCGGCCGATAGCGAAGTGTTGATCGCGGACGGGTACGCGATCAAAGACGGCAGGGCGACCGTGCCGGAGACACCGGGGTTCGGTCTCAGGCTTGATGAGGCGAAGTTTGCGGCACAGATTAAGCCGAGGTTTGATTTGCGGGAGGGCTGACGTGGCCCGCTAAGGTTTGCGAGCGCAGCGAGCCCGCGAAATCGAGCGCGAGGGCGCCGGACCTCGGCACACCGACCGGACTACCCATTTTCGGAGCAGTGCGGCGGCAGAGAGTGTCCTGATAAAAGCCTCGGACTCCCTCTGCCGCCGCACTCCCCCTGAAGGATGCGCGCGCCGGTTTCGCGAGCGGGGCAAAAGTGGTATCGTCCGGCCGATGAACAAGTCTCGTATCGGTTTGAATGTTGCCCTCCTGCTGTCGTTCGCAGGCTATTCTGAAGCGCAAACGCCCCCGGAGAGGGCCTCCCATCTTATTCCGCTCGCGGTCTCCAGTCCTGATTGGGATACTGGAATCACGGTCGTTAATGTCTCTGACGCGCCACTAACGATTCTGAATCTCGTGGTCTACGGATCGGACGGTTCGAAGCGCCAGGTGGCCTGCGATGGATGTGTCGCACCGGCACACGGCCGGTTCTCCAGGCTGCTGTCTGAGCTGGCCGGGAAAGACGTCAACGGGACGCTCCAGCTGACCGTGCAAGGAACGGGAGCACGCAAAGCGCTCTGTTTCCAAGCGCTTTACTCGTCGGACCTCAAGCAGTTCCAGGTGGTTCCCGCCAGTAACCTCGGCACGCTCGCTGCCATGGACCTCCAGACGAGCAAACAGGTCGCAATCGCGGCGGTCCATACTGCAGCGGTCGGACTAGGTGCCGCCCTTAAGTCAGTAACAAATGTGCAGGACAGCATCAACCAGGTCCGGGTCTTTATCGATCCGATCCGTTTTAACCCGGACGGGCTCGGGTACTTCTACGTCTACGATTACGACTGCATCAACATTGCCCATGCCACTCAAAAGGACCTCCAGGGACAGAACCTGTATGACCACCAGGACACAAGGGGTAAATACGTGATCCGGGAACTGGCGCTGGCGGCCAAGAACGGCGGGGGCTTCGTGGAATTCTATTGGGTAAAGCCGGGGGACACCGGGGAGCACCCGAAACTCGGTTATGTCGAGCCGATCCCCAACACCAATTATTTCATCGGGAGCGGTGTTTACCTGGCCGAGTAACGCGATTGTGGATTGCGGATTGAAAAAGGAGGCCGCATGTCTGAAAGGCTCAATCGTCGCACTTTTATTCAAGGTTCGGCGGCCACTGCCGGGATCTTGCCGGTTTTGGGTGCTGGCGCTGCACCGCTCGTCGCCGGTTCGGCGACGAGCACCGGCGCACCAATCCGGGTCAAAAAGCTGTATCTGGCCAAGCCGGTCCCTACCTGGCCGACACCGCACCTGAATGTGGAAGAGGAACGGCAGAAGCTGGAGGGCACTCTCGCCGGCCTTGCCAGAGAGATGCGTGATGTTGTCTTCGAAGGGGGAGAACTCCTACGCGTCATTGACGACGTCCCCAAGGTACGCGGGAGCCTGGCCGAGGTTGACGGAATCCTTATCTTCAACCTCACTTCGGGGGTCGGAAACATGATCCGCGCCCTGGCTGAGTCGGGCAAGCCGACGCTGCTCTTTTCCCAGCCGTACAGCGGGCACGACTGGAGCATGATTGCAGATCTCCAGGACGCAGGCCTGAGAATCGATGTGATCGCTTCAAGTAACTACCGCGACCTTCTGCCTGGAATCCGGCCATTTAGAACCATCCGGCGACTGGCGGAAAGCAAGATCCTGGTTCTGCGCAAGACAGGCACTGACGAAGCGGCGGTCTCGGAGCGGCTCGGCGTGAAGATCGTTCCCCTCCAGCACCAGCGCATAATCGATGCGTACGAGAAGGCTGATCTCAAGGAGGCCGAGACCGAGGCGAAGCGTTGGATTGATAACGCGGCCAAAATCGTCGAGCCTTCGCGAGATGAGATCGTCCGTTCGGCCCGCTTCTACCTTGCGATGAAGCGCGTGATGGCCGAAGAGGCCGCACAGGCGATTACGATCAACTGCCTGGGCCTTTTCTACGCCGGTCAGCTGCCTGCTTACCCGTGTCTCGGCTTTTCCCGTTTGAACAGTTCGGGACAGGTCGGGGCGTGCGAAGGCGATGTCGAGTCGACGCTAACCATGTTGGTCTTCCAGTACATGGGAGGAAAGCCGGGCTTCATCACCGACCCGGTCATCGACACCGGCAAGGGGACGGTCATTCACGCCCACTGCGTGGCGCCGGTTTCGATGGAGGGGGTGGGCGGTCGGGAAGAACCGTATGTGCTCCGCAGCCACATGGAAGACGACAAGGGAGCGGTCGTCCAGGTGAAGATGCGGGTGGGACAGACGATCACGATGGCAAAGCTCGTCGGCAGCGACATGATGCTCCTGTCAACGGGAGAGATCATCGATACGCCCGTCTCCGAGCGCGGTTGCCGCACGCAAATCACGACGCGCGTCAAAGACCCGCGAAAGCTCTTGGAGCAATATCGTCACGGGCTGCACCGGGTCATTTTCTACGGAGACCATACCGGTGACGTGGAGAGGCTCAGCAAGTTCTTGAAGTTCAAGGTTGTGTACGAGGTGTGAAAGGGCGACGGCCTCAGTTTCGCTGAGCGGTCCGCTTATTTTCCCGCTTTCGTCACGTCGCGCGCGGCTCTCTAAATCTAAAAGCCGAGTCCCGGCCGGGTTCTGCTACCGGTCGTGCCGGCCGGGGATCACGGGGAAGACGGTGATCAGGTAGAGATCGTCAGGAAAAGCCAGTTCGGGATTGTCTCTTTGCCGGATCGTCACTGCGGCGAGCGGTTGATCACTTTCCACCGTGATGATGCCGCCTAACAGGCTTAGTTCCTGCAGTTCGGGAAGGATCTCGTTAATGAAGCGCGCCTTCTGGTGGCCCCGGTTTCCAGTCGGGTCGATCGTTACTGGGAGGAAACTCTGCCAGGTGCGTGTACTCCTTAGCTGGCCCGCCCGGTCGTAGAGCCTGAAAGTGACGCTGGCATTCCCGTCGCCGGTGTTCACGAGCGCGAGTCCGGTTTGAAGCAAGCCGGGTTCGGCGTCGAAGAAGATCGTGAAGTCTTTCAGCGGCTCGGCCGCCGGTACACCAGTCTCGAACAACTTGACGCCCTCTTGAGTCCAGGAATAAAACGCCGTGCCGGAAATCTCGAATTTCGTGTGGTAGATGATCGCGTAGCCGACCTTGAGTGACCCTGATCCCTTGGTTCGGAGCGTGTTACTCCCGCCCGGTTTGATTTTGAAGACCCAGTATCCCGTATCTTTGTTGAAAAACAAGTCTGGATCGGGTTCGAGCTCGACATTCATCAGCGAGCCGTCGCTTTGTACGAAACGGATCCTGAACTCATCCCGGCTCCCGCCGTTTCGAGCCAGGCGTAGAATCGTCTGTGCCCGGACGTCGCCATCGAGGCCGTCCACGATCTGAGGAAAAACGATCGGATTGTAGAGGACGCAACAGAAGGGGCGGTTATAGCCCCAGGCAGGGAGGTTTCGCAAAACCGGGGACATGCTGAGCGTCCAGACATCAAGCGGAAAGCCCAGGCCAGGGTGGTCATTTTGTCGGAGACTGACGCCCGAGAGGGGCTGCTCGCTCTGCACCGCAACCAGACCCTCGCGCACACCGCTATCGCCCGATTGCGGAAACAGCTCGGA
>RPQK01000750.1 GCA_003819755.1 Acidobacteriota bacterium
GACAAACTGACAAACTGACAAACTGACAACTGACAACTGACAACTGACAACTGACAACTGACATACTGACAAACTGACAAACTGACATACTGACAAACCGAGTGGTGAGCCGTAAGGGAGGAGAGTTGCTCTATTCTGATAGCGGGCGGCTGTCAGTTTGTCAGTTTGTCAGTTTGTCAGCCGTCAGCCGTCAGCCGTCAGCTGTCTGCGCTCTCGACTTCAGGCCGAGCAGTGAAGTATATTCACGCCGAAGGAAGGGAACGACTATAGCGGCTCAAGATTGAGAGGAAAATATGCCAACGTGTGAAAAATGCGGTGCGACTAACAGCGAAAGCAACAAATTCTGTGCATCGTGCGGTGCTCCCCTGCGCGTCTCTCCGCCCCCGCCTCCGCCCTTGCCTCATACCGAACCGACGCCTCGCGCCGCACCGTTGAATGACCTGATTGGAAGGCCGGCCCCATCGAAACCTCCAGTTCCTGTCCAGGCGCGAAAGAGCGGCTCAATAGTCCCGACGATTCTCGGGATAGCAGCCCTGCTGCTCGGAGCGGTAATCCTCTTCTTCCTTATCAGCTGGAATCAGGAACGGAGAGCCGAGGCAGAGAAGACCCAGGCCAAGCTTTCCGCCGTTGACCAGAGCCTGGAGTTGATTAACCGCCGGCTTGAACAGGCGGACAGGAAAACCGCAGCCCTGCAGTCAGAGACCCAGGTCATGCAGGAACACATGGGACTGACTGAGGCCGAGCTTAAGCGTGCTCAGGCGTTGGCGAAACAGCTCCAGCAGGAGCAAAGCCGTAACGTGAATGCGCTAACAAGGCAGATCGCGGCCAAAGCCGATACCGAGAAGGTCGACACGCTGAAACAAGAAGCGGAAACCAAGATCGCTGGTGTTTCGAATGACGTTACCCAGGTTCGCGAGGAAGTGCGGAGCGGGCAGGAAGAATTGGCCAAGACCAAGGCTGAGCTGTCGCGACTGGGTGTCGTGGTCAACGAACAAGGCACGATGATTGCCACCAACTCGACGGGTCTTGAGGAGCTTCGCAGGCGCGGAGAAAGGGACTACCTGACATTCGACGTTCGAAAGAAGCAACGGGCGACCGTCGCGGGGATCAGCCTGGAACTGCGCAAAGCCGACGTCAAGAAACAGTATGTGGATTTCAAAGTTTATGTCGATGACCGGACCATGGAGCAGAAGCAGATTTATGTCAATCGTCCGATTACATTCTATGCCGGGCGCAACCGGCTGCTTTATGAGGTAGTGGTTAACGAAGTGAAGAAAGATCAGATGGTCGGATACGTCAGTACTCCCAAAGTAGGGGCGACTACCGCTTCGGCCAAATAGTTCTCAACTACGTTCGGAGAGTTCACTTGAGGAGGTGTCAATGAGGAGACTCGTCACGGCTTCATTCGTTCTTTCGTTTTCCGTTCTGGTCGGTCAGGCCGATCACTCCTTTGTAGGTGTGAAGGCTTGTACTCCCTGCCATAAGACCGATAAGCAGGGGAAACAGCAGCCCATCTGGCAGGCAAGCCAGCACGCGAAGGCTTTTGCCACCCTGAAAACGCCTGAGGCCCAGAAAGTAGCCGAAAAAGCGGGAGTAAAGGGTGCGGCTAGCGAAGCGGCACAATGCCTGAAGTGTCACATCACTGCGGCCGCAGGGGCTGACATGAAGCCCACCTTCGTGAAGGAAGACGGGGTGCAGTGCGAGAGCTGCCACGGGCCGGGTTCGGAGTACAAGGTGATGGCGGTCATGAAAGACCATGCTAAAGCCGTGGCTGCCGGACTGATCCCGATTTCTGTCGCCGATGGTTCTGCTGAGAAGGCGTGCAAGAACTGCCACAACCAGCAGAGCCCGACCTTCAAGGGGTTTAATCTCAAAGAAGCCTGGGGCAAAATTGCCCACCCCGTTCCGAAGAGCTAGGGAAAGCAGCTGACGGCGGCTTCAGACTCGTTATCCACGAATCACACGAATTACACGAATTGGCACCGAGCCCATTCGTGTAATTGGTGAAATTCGTGGATAACCAGTCTGAAGCCGCGTTCTTTTCAATGAAACTCCTGCTCCTCCAACCTCCCGTCCAGGACTATTACGACACCGATATCAGACTCCAGCCGATCGGGCTCTGCTACCTGAAAGCGGCCGTGAAAAGACACCTCCCAGGCGTTGACGTCATGGTCAGGGACTTTCATGCCGGCCACGGGAGGAGGACCGTACGGGTGCCGCGGGAGCTCTCATACCTCACCGGCTATTACCACATCAAGGATTCGAGCCCCTTCTCCCTCTTCAGCACCTATTACCATTTTGGGGCGCCATACGAGCAGGTTGGGCGGCAAGTGGCCGGGGAACGGCCGGACCTGGTGGGGATTTCCTCTCTCTTTTCGACTTATCAGGAGGAAGCGCTGCGATGTGCCGAGGAAATCAAAACCTTGCTCGACGTTCCCGTTGTCATGGGCGGGGGGCACGCAACGGCGCTGCCGGAGACCGTTCTGGCTCATCCCGCGGTCGACTTCGTGATCCGGGGCGAGGGGGAGCGTCCCCTGGTTGCCCTTGTCAAAGCGTTAGGCGAAGGGCGAGACCTGAGGACCGTCCCTAATCTCGGATTCAAGGACCACGGGCGCCTCGTTTTCAACCCGACCGAAGACAATTTTCCGATTGAAGACCTCTCGGTTCCGGACGTCTCGGATCTGGACCCGGCACGCTACGGTTCGCGCGGCCGCCCGATTGCCTGTATCGTGTCTTCCCGAGGTTGTCCTTTCCGTTGCGATTTCTGTTCGGTCCATTCGACTTTCGGCAGGACCTACCGGAGACGCTCCAACGAGTCGATCATCCGGGAGATCGAGCAGCGCTACCAGGAGGGATACCGCGTCTTCGATTTCGAAGATGACAACTTCGCTTTCGAGCGGGAGCAAACCAGGCGGCTTCTGCTCGAGATCGTGGAACGATTCCCGCCCGGGACCCTCGACTTGTATGCCATGAACGGGCTCTGCTACTTCGGTCTGGATGCGGAGCTTCTGACGCTCATGAAGCAGGCCGGTTTTTCTCAGTTGAACCTGTCCCTGGTGAGCGGGAATCCCGAAGTCTGCGCCGCCCATCGCCGCCCGTGTACCGTGACCGGTTTTGAGCAGGCGGCCGTCGCGGGATTTCAACTGGGCATGAGGGTTATTGGGTACCAGATATTGGGACTTCCGGGAGAAAGCCTCGAATCAATGGCGCAGACCATGACGCTCCTGGCGCGACTGCCCCTGCTGCTCGGTGCCTCGGTTTTCTATCTGGCTCCCGGGTCCCGGCTTTGGGAAACACGAGGCGGGCGCTCCGACCAGCTGAAGCTTGCCCGTCTCACCGCCTTGGCAACCCACTCGGAGCTGGTTTCGAGGGATCAGCTCTACACGCTGCTTGTCACCGCTCGGATCATCAATTTTCTGAAGGGCTTGAAATTCGGGGAGAACAAACAGGGAATTCCTATCCGGGACGTCTTGGAGCAGGATCGGAGTTTTGACCGAAGAACGGCCCTGGGTTTGAGATTGCTTCGAACCCTGTTGTCTGAGGGGATACTCTGCGCTTCAGACGGTTTGCAGGATTACCCGCTCAAGCACTTTAAGCCGGACCTGTTCCACCTGATCTGGTCATCAACGGGCAGTATCACAACACTTAAGGGCGAAACGGTTAGGCTCTAACCCTCATTTCTCGCAACTCCCCGGGATGGGCGTCCGCTGGGAGCGCAGGCGTCTCGCCAAATGCCACTTACTTTTCGAAGTCAGTACAACCAGCCGCGGTGAATGGGGCTTTTATCGTGGCCGGACTCTC
>RPQK01000751.1 GCA_003819755.1 Acidobacteriota bacterium
GCTCGAACATCTACGAGCAGGTCCGCAACGGCCGGATGTACACGGTCCCGGAAAGCCCGATCAAGGGGCTTTGGAAGAAGGACCTCAACAACTTCGCCCCGCGCCTGGGATTTGCCTGGGACGTGTTCGGGGACGGCCGCACCAGCGTTCGCGGTGGTTACGGCCTTTCCTATGAACGTAACTTCGGCAATGTCACGTACAACGTCATCCAGAATCCACCCGCCTACGCAGTCGTTTCGATGGTGGCCGGCGCCGATGTCCCTTCTCTCAGCATCACTCACGATAATGCCGGACCGCTGGCCGGAACTGGAACCAAGGTGTTGCCGCGGTCAAGCGCGCGGCACGTCGACCAGAACATCGTCAACGCTTACGCGCATTTCTGGAGCGCGGCGGTGGAAAGGGAGATGTTCAGCAACTACCTGGTCTCCCTGGAGTACTCCGGGTCTGCGGGCCGCAAGCTCTATGACCTCACCAATCCCAACATGGTCGGCGCCGGGAACGTCTTCCTGAACGATCCCTGCACCCCGGGCAGCTACACGAGCTGCAGTGCGCGCCTGAATTCGCAGTACAGTGGCATGAACACTCGCGGCAACCAGGGGTTCTCCGACTACAACGGGTTGACCGTTGGGGTGACGAGCAAGAACCTGCCGGAGTTAGGGCTCAATTTCGGATTCAAGTACACCTGGGCGCATGCGATCGACAACCTGAGCTCCACTTTCAGTGAATACGCCAACAACTTCAATCTCGGACTGCTCGACCCGTTCAACCCCAGGTTGGACAAGGGCAACGCCGACTTCGACGTCCGCCACCGACTGGTGGCTCACTGGCTGTGGCAGGTGCCCTTCAAGGGCGACAGCAACGTCGTGTTGAAGCACGTTCTGGGTGGCTGGACGCTCAACGGTATCGTTACCGCCCGCACCGGCAATCCGTATACGATCTTCGATGGCACCAACGGATACAACTTCTACCTGAGGATGCTCGAAGTCAGCCCGCTTGACCGGTCCGGTTCCTCGAACCCCGGTACAGTTGCGGATGCCGCGAACCGGTTCAAGTTCCTGGATCTCTCGAGCCAGGCTTCGGGGATCGGGTCCTATGCCCACCCGCTCACCGGCACCTCCGACTTTGGGCCCTTCCCATCCAACATGACCGCGCGCAATGCCTTCTACGGGCCGGGCGCCTGGAATATGGACGCGGTTTTGTCCAAGTCCTTCTCGATCGGGGAAGACTACCGGGTAACGTTGCGTGGCGAGTTCTACAACCTTTTCAACCACGCGAATATGTTTGTCTACACGGGCGAGACTGAAATCAGCTCGACCGATTACATTCCCGCCTATCGTGACGGAAACCGCAATGTTCAGCTTGCTCTGAAGTTCGAGTTCTAAGTTTTCGTCAGCCAATTCGGGGCGCCCTCCCGGGCGCCCCTCGCTTCGCCCGCTTTTACAGAGCCAACGCACGAGGCAGGGGCAAAGCGAGCGCGAGCGGACCACCCAATTCAGCGGCGGTTGAGTGACTCGCCGTCTTGTGGCGAGTCACTCAACCGCCGCTGAATCGGGTGGTCCGCGAACTCTGCTCGCTTCGCCCTGCTACGTGCTGACCGCTGACGGCTGACAGGCTGAGGGGCAGCTTCGTTCCCCACGCCGGAGGCGCGGGAGGAGAGTAGCCGGGGGTGGAGCGGTTTTCGGCGACACCCCCGGTGAGATGCCCCAAAGGAGAACCCCACTCCGGCAGGAGTGGGAGGAACGTGGCTCTGTAAATGCGTCACGGTCGAACTTACCCCGCTGTCTCGCTATATTTGAAGTATCTATGAACTGGAGCGCTTTTTGTGCCGAAGCCCCTTTGATAGGCGAGCACGCACAGAAACTGTTCGAAACCAGCGGTGTTGTGCTGGTGGGAACGCTGAGGAAGGATGGTTCGCCGAGGATCAGCCCGGTCGAGCCGTTCATCCTGGACGGGGAGCTCTACCTCGGGATGATGTGGGACACGTTCAAAGCCCAGGATCTGCTGCGCGACAATCGCTGCACGGTCCATAGCGCGCTCAAGGACCGCCAGGCGGAGGACGGGGAGTTCAAGCTCCACGGAAGGGCCATCCCGGTCACCGACGAGGGGGAACGCCGGCGCTATTGCGCTACGCTCCTCCAGAAAATCGGCTGGAGCCCGGCGGAATTCAAGTTCCACCTCTTCAAGCTGGACATTTTGAGCGCCGGACTGTTCCTCAGCGCCAAGGAACGAATTCTTCACCGGTGGCGCGCCGGCGATAAGGTCGAGAAATACCGCCAGGATATTGAAGGGCGACTTCAGTCGATCGAGTAAAACCGGCCGGGCATCAGGTCGCGGAAGCGGCCTGATGCTTTGCCTCGTAACCGGGCGCCGAGCTACTCGGCCTTCGCCGTGCCGGCCTCCATCAAGGGAGTCTCCTGGTGGGACGCGGCCAGCCACTTGCCGTCTTTCTTGACATAGACCGAGCTTGCGGCGATATCCGCCGGGATCTTGTTTCCCCCGCACGTCGCGTCCTGCTTCGCCTTGTATGTCACGAGCACCGTCTCCGGGCTGAGCTCGTGAACCTGCCAGTCGGTGAAGGAGAAGTTTCGAACCTCGCAAGGATGAGCCGTCATGTCGCTGATCATCTGCTCTTTGCCGGTACTGATACCCTGGGGACCAACGCTCACCGCATTATCCGTCATGTGTTCCTTAAAAGCCGCGGTATCCTTGTTCTTCCAAGCCTCCCACAGGTTCTTCTCAATGGAAGTCACCGTCGATTTGACGTCATCGGCCAATGCCAGCCCGGTGAAAACCAGGCACAGGCACAGGACTACCCCACATTTCCAGAAACGAGTGTTCATATTGTCCTCCGTGTGAATAGAGAATGATTTATGCTACCGCTCGGCAACAAATAGTACAAATCGGACTGGTTCCTGCACCGGAAAGGGAACCGGATACCGGCGAGTAAATGGAAACACTCAAAAAAACGCGTGACACGGGTGCCGGAACTGCGGTAACAAGGGGGCACGGGGGAGGTATTCATGACGATTTCAACGCTTCTGCGTTTCCGTACGCTCGCATTGTGTATTCTGTGTTTGGTTTTTCTGCTTTCGGTGCCCGCGATGGCGCAGCCATTCGGAGGGTGGGTACTGTTTGAAGGCTACCCCACGGACCACGGGTACATCAGTGTACCGCACCACCCTCTGCTTAATTTCAACGGGACTGGCTTTACGTTTGAGGCATGGGTGTCAATGGACAACACGGGCGATTCGTGTTGTCACAGTATTGCCGGCAAGAACTTCATCAACAACTGGTGGGTCGGAACCGTATGGGTTGGGAGCAACCAGGTTCTCCGATCCATTCTGGCTGGCGTTGACATGCAGGCCGGTGTTATTCCGAACTCGACGTGGACCCACATCGCGGTGACTTACGACGGCACCCGGCGTATTCACTACATCAACGGGGAGAAGGTAGGAGAACGGGTGGAAACCCTGGCGGCGGGCGGCGGCTACTCCGACATGCGTTTCGGAAGCGATGTTTCGTGGCTGTACACCCCCCACGGCTCCCTCAACGAAATGCGGCTTTGGAACATTGCGCGGACCCAGGCCCAAATCCGTGCTTCTCTGAATCAACAGATGCTAAATCCGCTGCCCGGACTGCTGGGTGCCTGGAGTATGAGCGGCACGAATGCAGTTGCCCCCTACCACGGCACGATTCAAGGAACCGGCGTCTACGGTTGGACTTTTCCTGTAACTCTTCTGGGATGCAATGGCTCGTCCAGCACGACGGGTCTTTGTCTGCACAACCGTTTCTGGGTGA
>RPQK01000752.1 GCA_003819755.1 Acidobacteriota bacterium
CTTTGCCCCTCTGCCCCTTTGCCCCTTTGCCCCTCTGCCCCTTTGCCCCTCTGCCCCTTTGCCCCTTCGTCTCGGTTCGTGGAAACGGCAGTTGCGGGATTAGGTGCTATTCTGATAGGGTTAAAAACCGCCTTTTTCACCGGAAACGGGAGGAACCAGCATGTCAGAGAAGATCATGATTTTCGATACCACGTTGCGGGACGGCGAGCAGTCGCCTGGTTGTTCGATGAATCTCGAAGAGAAACTGAAAATGGCGCGACAGCTGGAGCGGCTAAACGTTGATGTGATCGAAGCCGGTTTTCCGATTGCTTCCGAAGGGGATTTCGAAGCGGTCCAAGCCATCGCCATTCAGATTCGTAAGCCGGTCATTGCGGGCCTGGCGCGCGCTAACCGGCTGGATATAGAACGTGCCTGGGAAGCGATCAAGCAGGCGCGCCGTCCCCGGATCCACACTTTCATTGCGACTTCCGACATCCACCTGAAATACAAGCTTCGGAAGTCCCGCGAAGAGGTTCTGGCGCAGACATCAGAAGCGGTGAAGCTGGCGAGAAACCTCTGCGAAGACGTCGAGTTTTCAGCAGAAGATGCGACTCGAAGCGATATCGATTACCTGGCCGCCGTTTTGGAAGCCGCGATTCAGGCAGGAGCCTCAGTCATCAACATCCCCGACACGGTCGGGTATGCCATTCCGCAGGAGTACGGGCCGTTCATCAAAGCCCTGCTCGCCAAAATCCCCAGTCGTGGAAAAGCGATTTTCAGCTGCCACTGCCACAACGATCTCGGCCTGGCGGTGGCCAACTCGCTTGCGGCTGTGGACGCGGGTTGCCGGCAAATCGAATGCACGGTCAACGGAATCGGGGAACGAGCGGGCAACGCCTCGCTCGAAGAGGGCGTGATGGCGCTTCGCACGCGCCGGGATGTGTTGCCTTACCATACGGACATTGTCACCGAGGAGATCTCCCGAGCCAGCAAGCTCCTGTGCAATCTGACCGGCTTGTTCGTACAACACAACAAGGCAGTGGTTGGCCGCAACGCCTTTGCCCATGAAGCGGGCATCCATCAGGACGGAATGCTGAAAAACGCCTTGACGTACGAGATCATGACGCCGCAGTCGGTCGGCATCACGGCCAGCACTCTCGTTCTCGGAAAACACAGTGGCCGGCACGCCCTGCGCAACAAGTTCGAACAGATGGGCTACGAGCTCAACGCCGACGAACTCGAGCGAGCCTACTTCTTCTTTACGAAGCTTGCCGACCAGAAGAAAGAGGTCTACGAGGAGGATCTGGTAGCGATCATTCAGGATGGCATCAAGATCATCCCCGATATCTACCGCCTGAAGTACGTCCATTCAGCGGGCGGAAGTCAGGGTATTTCGAGCGCCGCGGTGAAACTGGAGCGTGGAGAGGAAATCTTCGTGGAATCGGCCGTAGGAGACGGGCCGATTCATGCTTGCTACCGGGCCATCGACCGAGTCACGGGCCTCCCCGGCCGCCTGCTTGATTACAGCGTAAATGCCGTCTCGCGTGGTAAGGACGCGCTCGGTGAGGTCTTCGTTCACGTCGAGTTCGAGGGCAAGAACTACATAGGCAAGGCGGCCAGCGTGGATATCATCGACGCCAGCGCCAGGGCTTATTTGAACGCTGTCAACAAGGTCATCCACGAAAAGCAACGCCAGGCGAAAAGCCCCGACGTTTCGACTGAAACCGCGGGAACGAACTAAGCTGGACGTGCAGGCGTCCGCTGGGAGTGCAGGCGACACGCCGGGCGACACGCCTGCGCTCCCAGCGGACGTCTGAACGAAGAGAGAGCCATTATGCCTAAGACCCTATTTCAAAAGATCTGGGACAGTCATGTCGTGCGCGAGGAACCGGGCAAACCGGCGATCCTCTACATTGACTGTCATCTGGTCCATGAGGTGACTTCCCCGCAAGCGTTTGAGGGACTCCGGCTGGCCGGCCGAAAGGTGCGCCGCCCCGACAGAACCTTCGCCACAATGGACCACAACGTTCCCACCTGGGACAGATCCCTGCCGATTACCGACCCCATTTCAAAGAAACAGATCGAGACGCTGGCGCGAAACTGCGCCGAATTTGGGGTGCCGCTTTACGGGCTCGATAGCCCCGATCAGGGAATCGTCCACGTGATTGGGCCTGAATTGGGGATTACCCTCCCGGGCATGACGATCGTCTGCGGTGACAGCCATACAGCGACGCACGGCGCTTTCGGTGCCCTCGCCTTCGGCATCGGCACGAGCGAGGTCGAGCACGTGCTGGCGACGCAGTGTCTCCAGCAGTCGCTTCCCAAAACGTTTCGAGTCCGGTTCCGGGGCCGGCTTGCCCGAAACGTGTCCGCCAAGGATTTGATTCTTAACCTGATTGGAAAAATCGGAACCGACGGCGCCACCGGATATGTCGTTGAGTATTCAGGCGAGGTCATCGAGCACCTCTCGATGGAAGAGCGCATGACGGTTTGCAACATGTCTATTGAGGCTGGAGCTCGGGCCGGAATGGTCGCGCCCGATGACACCACGTTCGCCTACGTCGAAGGCCGCCCCTGCTCCCCTGAAGGTCAGGAGTTTCAGTCGAAGGTGGACGAGTGGAGACAGTTGGCCACCGACCAAGGCGCCCGCTTCGATCGGGAGCTGGATCTTGATGTTACGGACCTTGTTCCCCAGGTCAGCTGGGGCACCAGTCCCGGAATGGTCGCAGGCGTAACCGGTGTGGTTCCCGATCCCGCCTCGTTTGACGGCGAAAGCACCCAGAAGGCGGTCGAGAGGGCGCTCGCCTACATGGATCTCAAGCCCGGGACCCCTATCCACGAGATCCGCCTGGACAGGGTCTTCATAGGTTCCTGCACGAACGGAAGAATTGAGGATTTGCGCGAGGCGGCTCGCCTGCTTAAAGGGCGGAAGGTCGCTCCGAGTGTCAGGGCGATGGTGGTTCCTGGATCACAGCACGTTAAAAGGCAGGCTGAAAAAGAAGGTCTTGACCAGGCCTTCAAGCAGGCCGGATTTGAGTGGCGCGAGTCGGGCTGCAGCATGTGCCTCGGAATGAATCCGGATATTCTCCAGCCGGGCGAGCGCTGCGCCTCCACCTCAAACCGTAATTTCGAGGGGAGGCAAGGTCGTGGAGGTCGGACTCACCTGGTGAGCCCCGCCATGGCCGTCGCCGCCGCTCTGACGGGGCACTTCGTCGACATCCGTGAATGGGATTGAAAGAGGAAACGAAATGGAACCCTTCAAGACACTGTCTGGTGTCGTCGCTCCGCTGGATCGGCCGAACGTCGACACCGACCAGATCATACCCAAGCAGTTCCTCAAGCGAATCGAGAGGACGGGTTTCGGGGAGTTCCTGTTCTTCGACTGGCGCTACAAGGAAGACGGAACCCTGAACCCCGCGTTTGAGCTGAATGCCGCCGAGCTTCAGGGCGCCAGCATTCTTCTGACACGCGCCAACTTCGGTTGCGGCTCGTCCCGCGAGCATGCTCCCTGGGCACTTCTCGATTTCGGTTTTCGGTGCATCCTTGCTCCGTCCTACGCCGATATCTTCTTCAACAATTGCTTCAAAAACGGCATTCTCCCGATTCGATTGCCTGAGGCCGTGGTGGAACAGCTGTTCCAGCGGGCGGGCGCCCGAAAGCCGTACCGGCTCACGGTGGATCTGGCGAAGCAGGTGATCTCGGATGAGCAGGGACTCAGTCTGCCATTCGACGTGGATCCTTTCCGCCGCGAATGCCTGCTGCACGGCTGGGACGACATTGGCCTGACTTTGAGGCACGAGAACGACATCCGGTCGTA
>RPQK01000753.1 GCA_003819755.1 Acidobacteriota bacterium
ATGACAGGGTGACGAAGCGTAGTGTCCGCCTGAACCGCTTGGAACCGAATACGAGCTACAACTATGTGATTACGGCCTCCGCCGCTGACGGACGCAAGTACCGCTACTTCGGGAAATTCAACACGCTCAATCGCACCGTCAAAGTCACTCTGGAGAGACTCTCTGTCAACAGTGTGAAAAGAGGTCAGTTGAAGTTCTTCTTTGCCGTTCACAACGACTGGCTCCGGGACCAGGAAGGATGGGTTATTCAATATCCGGGCGGTGATGGGCAGGTTGTAAACCTATTCAACCAGACCTGGGCCGACATCGACGTGCACTCAGTCGTTGATGCCGCACCCGGATCGCTTCACGTCGCGGTGCTGGGTGTCGACCACCATCCAACGGGCCAATCTGGTGTTCTTCGAAGCTTCGGTGAAGCTTGTTATACCGGCAGGGTCCGCGGCGAAGGAGACCCTGCCGGCAGCTATTTCCTGCAGTCGAGCACTGGGAGCTCGCAGGCCTGTACCTGGTCTACGGCCTACGACGAGGTCGACACCAGCGCCAACGATGCCGATCGACCGGGCGTCTATCCCTTCAAGCTCCGAACCGGCCAGGGCGGCAGCCTGATGTTTGAGGTTAGCGGCCGGATCGAGGTGACCTATTCGGATCAACCGAGTGCTCAGCCGAGGTCTCCGGTACGGACAAACGTCTCCGACGGCCTCAAGACCGGAGGCGTGCTGATTAGAAGGTGAAGCGCAACCGGAGACTGCCTGTCAGCGCCAATCAAGGAGGAATCCATGAAATACGGTTCTAAGGTAGTAGTTCTGTTTCCGTTCCTGCTCCTGTGCATCGGATCGTCAGCTCGCGCCCAGGAAAACAGCCGGCCCGAGCAGGTTTCAGCGAAGACGTGCGTCTGTTTAGCCCCCGCCCGCGCGCAGATGGTTACGGGCGGTAACGAAGATGCCGTTCAGGCGGTGCGTGACACCTTCAGCACCTTCCTGAACGGCCCCCGCCTGACCGTCACAGCGCTCACGGCGCGGCTCGAATCTCAGGTCAGGGAAGAGGCCCGGCAAGGCGAGTGCGTCTACTTGCTCCTGACGTCACTGACTCACAAGCGTAAGGGCCGCGGCGTGTTCAGCAAAATTGCGACTGACTCGGGGAACTCAACCCTCTTCAGGATACCTGCGGGCAGCACGGTGGCTTCAGACATAGCCATTGCGGCTGCAACCGGCGCGGCTTCGGGCGCGCTACGCGTGGCCGCCGAAATTAAGGAAAAAGATGAGTTGAGGCTGGAATATCGATTGGAGGAGCCGGACCAGTCGAGGGTAATCGTCGAAAAAATTGAGAAAGCCAAAGCGAGCGCCGACGGGCAGGACGTGCTTACACCGTTGGTCCAGAAGGCTGCCGAGACGATAGCGACAGCAATCAGGGAGGTAGGGAAATGAGAAATCGACAATGGCAATCGAGGGTTTATGGGTCCATTGTTTTACTCCTGGTTTGCGCGGCTGTGAACGCGGCGCCACAGCTTCCCAGGAAGCCCGCGCAGGGTCCGCTGGACCGCTCTGGCACTGCGGCCGCGACGACCGCCACGCGGGCCCCCGATGCCGGGCAGAACTCCGAGCTTCGGGAACTGCGTTGTCGGGGCGGCGCTAATCTTCGTTGGGAGAATCGTGGCCCTCGAGGGCAGTCGCATGACGTGGTGACCATGCTCCTGGCTTTCGGTTGGAGTGCCGGTCCGGCCGGGGCGGACGGCAAAGGGCTGGAACCGGCTACCTGTACCTGGGTGGACCGACCTCACAGTGCGACTGAACCTCCGGCGGTCGAGTTTGAGACCTCCGCCAACGCTCAGTTGAAGCAAACGCTTCACGGGAGTCAGGTCGACCGGTCGCCCACTGCCGCCGTGAATTACCCGGACGCGCACACCATCCCTGCGTACCTGACCAACCCCAACCACTACTGGAGCTTTTTTGTCCGCAAGGACCCGATGGACGGCCGCTACGTCGCAGCCTATCACCGCCACTGGATGCGCTCCCTGAGAGACAGAATCCTCGTTTCGCCTACAGGAGATACTGTCGTAGGAGGCAAGGCAAAGACCTTGCCTCTGGCCGGGCCACTGTCTACCCGGGAGCAGTCTCCCGACTCGGGCAAAACAAGCGGCGCATTGACTACTCCCGGGCAGGGTCCGACAGAAGTAACGCGGCCCTTCATACAGAGGCTGCAGGTTAATCCGCGTGCCGGGCTCGCGCACATTTCCTTCGCCACTATGGAGCCGGCCAAAGCGCTCATTGAGATCAGCACGGACAAGCCGCTGGCGGACGTGCCCGCAGTCACTCCGCCCGGCCAGAAACTCATGGACGCCTTCCCGCCGGGTTATAAGCTGGTCAGCTTCGCCGTCCTCAACGACGAGGTGAAGGAGCGCCGCGTCCGTATGAACCGCCTGGAACCGGACACCACGTACAACTATGTAATTACCGCCGCAACCCGGGACGGAAGCAAGTACCGTCACTGGGGGAAATTCAAGACGCTCAATCGAACTGTCAAGGTCGTTTTTGAGAGTGTACGGATGACGAGCATGCGACACGGGAACCTGCGGTTCTCCTTCTCTGCGAATGGCGAGTGGTTGAGCGACGGCAACGGAGGAGTGCTTACGCGTTCCTATTTCGGCGACCCGGCGTCCGCCCCAACCATCGGATTCAAGACAAGCACCGGTCTCTATGGCGGGAACCCGGGCGGTCCGCCGCCCCCTGGTGCTTTGCGGGTGGAAACCATGGTGCAACCTGCCCCCGGATCACTTCAGCTGGTGGTGTTAGGCCTCGATCGACGAGAGCAGCTCGCTGCGGGGACGACCGGAGGCGACCCACGCCCCTATGGCAAAGACTCAGGCAGTGAGAACGGTATGCAATGGTCAAGCGCGAGCGCGGACATCGATACGAGCGCGAATGACTCGGATCAACCCGGTGCCTACCCCTTTAGTTTCAGGACAAACCAGCAGGGGGGAAACCTCGTCTTTGAAGTTAAGGGCCGGCTCGAGGTCTCTTACTCGGATCAACCGAGCGCCAAGCCGCGAGGGCCTGTAACGACCAAGGTCGGCGACACGATCAAGAGCGGGGGAACGACGCTGATTCGTCCATGAGTCGCGTTTGACCTGCGGCGTTGGCCGGATCGGTTTTAACCACGAAACACACGAAACACACGAAAGAAAGAAGGCCTCAATACCATTCCTTTTCTTGATGGCTCCTTTCTTTCGTGTGTTTCGTGTGTTTCGTGGTTAAAGCCGATCCGGTCAACGCCGCAGGTCTCTTCACCGCAAAAGGAGGCATCGATACCATGAAAAAGCTCGCAATCGGATGTCTGGCGATGGTGGTCCTGGTTGTTGCAGCGGCCGTCATCGGTTCGTTTTACGCCTACAGAAAGGTCACCTCGACGGTAGCCGGCTTTACAGAGCTGGCTAGAATTCCGGATCTCGAACGATCAATACGCAATCAGTCACAGTTCGCTGCGCCCGCTTCCGGGGAACTGACCGCTCTACAACTGCAACGCTACCTGGCCGTTCAGCAGGCGATCCAAACCCGCCTCGGCATTCGCGTCCGGGAGCTCGAGCGCACTTATCAGACCCTGCTCGAGAAGGACGAGGCAGAGTTGCTCGATGTTCCAAAGGTAATCGCCGCGTACCGCGATGTCGCGGCGATCTTCCTCGAAGCCAAGCAGACGCAGGTCGATGCACTGAACGAAGCCGGGCTGTCGCTCGGCGAATATCAGTGGATTCGGCGGCAGGCGTATGCCGCGCTCGGAATGCCGATGGC
>RPQK01000754.1 GCA_003819755.1 Acidobacteriota bacterium
AGAGGCTGGCGCTGCTCGGTTCCGATGTCAGCCGGACGATTCGATGTCCCGTATCCGGGTCAACCCACGACCGAGGCGGCTGGGCACCGGCCGTCGGGCTGGACTGAGTCTGTGGAGCCAGCATCGCGGTCCAGGTAATGAGAAGGAGGCTCGCGAGAAGAGAGCTGATCATGGGCGAATTGTACGGCTGACGGGCTCATCTTTGAAGCTGATTCCGTTACCGAGCCGCGCACTCTGCCCGCTTCGCTCCGTCGCGGGTGGTGAAAAAGGTGCCGAAAGCGTGTCGTTCCCGCCGAAATCATAAATGAAGCCTGACGTGTGAGTCAGCAGATGCCTCGCTGTGACCGGCTGCCGGGCATCCACCATCTCAGGCTTCTCGGGCGTCCCTCCGGTTGTAGGAGCAAGGACAAGCGGGGTCAAATTGGCGGCTGGCAAAAGGACCCCAAGGACCCCAAGGACCCCAAAGACCTCAAAGACAGAGACACTCTTCCTGTCCTTGAGGTCCTTGAGGTCCTTGAGGTCCTTTGTCAGGAAAGCACTCACCTGGCGCCTTACCCGAACCTCAACCAGACGGCCACGATCGCGTTATCATGACGATACGCGTCGGCTACCGGGCGCATCTTGAGCGAGTGTTGGCCGGTGAAACCACCGTGGACGTAGCTGGCAGGGAGCACGAGACCAATACTCGGGTCTGCTGAATCCGCGGACAGAGGCGTAACAGCTGCGGATTTGCCGAGATGCACCACGTTCCCCTGCCACGGCTCCCCGAAGAAGAGCGGCTCGCGGACGCTGTCGACGCCCATGAGCCACGGACCGAGCATCAGGGAGGCCTGAACGGGTTTTGCCGTCAGTTGCTCAGCGGGAAAAGTGGTCCCGTCCTCGCGCCTGAACACTAACCGGCATCCAAGGCGAAGTTCGATGCGATCTCCGGGACGCCAAGCCCGCTCGATCTTCCCATAGCCCTCCTGACTCTGGATCGCCACGGGCTGACCGTTGACCAGAACCCCGACCTCGTCCGCCCAACGTGGCAAACGAAGGGCGAATACCGCTGATCGGATCGCCGCCTGATTGACGTCTATCGAGAATCGCCACTCACCTGGCCTGGCGCCGCGCGGCGCTCGTCGAAGCTTCAAAACGTTTGCGCCGTCCGACCAGTCCACTTCCTCGTACAGGTTGACCCGTATCTCCTGGCCTGTCCCGGTTACCACCCCGCCGAGAAGGTCGGGAAAGGCGCGGTAGCCGTGCATCGTGCAGCACCACCAGGCGCGGGCGAGGTTATCCGTCGGTTTCACCCCGGGGCCTGAACAGACATGGTGTCCGAAATCGCCGCTCCGAAACTGATTGAGGTAAAACGCGTTCCAGAGGCAACTTTCGGCTCTCTCCAGGTACTCGAGCTTGCCCGTCTGTTTCCAGAGCGCAAGACTCAGACGAAGGAAGTCGGCATGCCCGCATCCTTCGTCGCGCGCCTCCTTACCGGAGGCTTGAGCGATTGTCGACCGGTCCGCGTCTGAACGCCCGCTGGACTTCCAGCCGAAGTATTCAAGCACGCTCCCGAACTCGGTAAAATCGGGGGACCGCACCAGATCCCGGTAGGCGTCCTCGACGAAAGCCAGGTGCCCGGGTTCCTTGGTTTCCTCATAAAGCATGAGTATTCCGCGGAGCGTGCACAGATACCCGTGAGCGTGCTGAATCCCGCGCGGCTGCAGCAGGGGAACTATGGAAGAGGCCGCTTTCAGAAGAGTCACGTCTCCCGTTGCTCGCTTGAGCAGGACGAGCCCTTCGATCAGTTGTGTGAAGCAGATGTACCCGCTTGCCCCCTGGCCTTCCAGCCTTCTCAACACGCTGGGCTCGGAACAGTCCTCCCGGACGGCGAGCAGGAACCGGCCCAGGCGCCGGGCTGTTTCAAGGACTTTCTGATCGCGGGACGCTTCGTAGTATTCGAGTAGACCTACCAGCAGGCGGCCGTTCCCCCAGAGCAGCGCCATGTGTTTGGGCCCAATCTGATCGGCTTTGAACACCAGGTGCGCGTCCCCGAACCGGCCGTCGGGTCGCTGGTGCCCGATCAGCTCCTTCACGACGGCCTCCAGTCGCTGACCTGATTGGCGCGCCGGCAGCAGCGCCAAAGCGCCGATGTACCGCCCGGAGAGATCTCCACTGTACTCGTTGAACCGCCGCTCCGGCGCGAGGGCCACGTCAGCCAGCACAAATTCGCGGCTGAATTCCGGGATCTGGCCGGAAAGCAGCCGTTGGGCAGTCAGCCCGACCCTTTCGGCCAGCTGGCCGGCCGCCTGACAGCCTGCCCCCTTGATGGCGGCTCCTGCGGACTGAACTTTCTTCTCCGTCTGTGCCTGCGCCTCGGCCAAAGCTCCAGCCAACAGCGCCGAGCCAACAAACCGCCTCCGGTTGAATCGGTAACCTTTGTTGTCCTGCTCGTTCGTCATTTTCGGCTCCATCTCATGCTGTCAATCCTGTTAATCCTGTCAATATTCTCCACTGTCTGCCGTCCGTATCGGCGCAAGGCCGGGGGGCGGTCCGAGGAGCCAGCGGAGCGTCAAGCTCAACCGCGCGGGGTTACCCGGCCCTTCCCAACGTCCGACAATCCTTTTGTCCGGCGAAATCAGGATGGCGACCGGTTTGTCACCCGCGCCGAGGGCCGTGGTGATTCGCCTATCCTGGTCCTTGATCACTCTGATCGCCTTCAGGTCCCAGTCATACGGGAGGTTCTCGAGTGTATCAGTCGGCGTCCCCGGTCCGGGAACGACGAGTCCGGCCTCCAGGCCTGCCGCTTCGTACTGCCATACCAGGCTTCTCATCGCGACGGCGAAGGATCGCGCAGCCGATTGTTCCGGTCCTTCGAAAAGCCGGGCAGGAATAACTGCGAGCAAGAGCCAGCCGCGTCTTGCAGGCCAGTCGTAACTCCGCTGCAAAACGTCCTTCCCTCGGATGACGGGCGCCTGGGACTGAACGGAAGAACGGGCCTGATCCGCGGGTCCCGACTCCACCGCCCCGATATCGATCCCCTTTCCCTGCGAAACTCGCCGGCCGAAGAAGTCCGCGGCCGGCCCGCCGGGGAGAGCCAGGCCCCGGTCAACCGCCGGAGATCCAGGCCCTGGCTCAAACGGCAGGCTGAAGATTTCTCTGTTGCCGCCTGGTAAGCGATCCGTAAAAAAACTTCCCGACTCTTGGCCGCCTCTCTCACGAACGGCGTCCAATCCGCTGCACAACTGATCTCCATAGCGCCACCGAGGCGCGTGCGGGCCGGGGTATGAATAGAGGTTATGATTCAGTTGCAGGCCGCGGTTGGAGTTGACAAGCGTCGGCACCGAGGAAAATACCAGGTTGTTCTTGAAGAAGTTGGATTTCGTTCCGACGAACTGCGCGTCGTTCTTCAGAAACGGCACGTCGACCGGCGGAGTCCAGTAGAAAGTGTTGTTATAGATCTCGACTCCATCGAGCGACCCTCCTGCCCAAGTGGAGAGATACAGATCTCCCTGGCGTTCGGCCAGCCGCGCGCTTCGCCCGTTGTTCGCACAGACGTTGTAGCGCACGATGCTGTCGGTCGTCGTCCCGCCCCCGGCGCCGAAAACGGAGAGGCAGTATCCCTGAGAATCGTGACCGTAGTTGTACTGAACGAGGTTTTGGTGGCTTCCCCAATCGATGTCGTAGACGCCGCCGTCAACGCCCTCCGACTCGGAAAGGAAGCCCTCGTTGTACTGGACGACGCAGTTCTCGCACCGCCACACCCAAATGGAGTTGGGGTTTTCCGGCC
>RPQK01000755.1 GCA_003819755.1 Acidobacteriota bacterium
GCCAACCCGCTCGAAGATTTGATGGACGCGATCTCCGGAGATCAACCGCCGGCCTCCGCGACCCGTACGTTCACACCCGCCGCTTATCCAAGCGCCGGGTGGACCACCAGCTTCGTCGAGGTGCGCGTACGCAGGTCGTAGCGGCCGCGGCTCGTCGTGGTGCCTACGTCAGGCTAGAAGGCGAACCGATTGCCGCAGGAGGCTATCGTGAAAGAGATCAAACGTCTGTGCAAGACAATCGAGCGATTGGTTCACGACAAGGCTTGGGGCAAAGCTCTGACCGCAGCGGAGAAGCTCTGGCTCACTTCGCGGAACACTGAGATCGCCGACCCCGAGCTGCGGGTAACCTACGCCAGGGCCCTGTTAAAGGCGGCACATCTGTTCTTGCAGTTCCAGGGCGGCCCCGCACCATACGTGGTCACCCAAGTGCTTCGCCGCGCTTACGACTTTGCAGCGGACGAGGACCAGCCTGACCTTTCGGTCGCGTCCGTGCGCGAGGCCGCCGCCTACCAGCTCGGCCGCTTGTACGAAGAGGCAAAGTGCCGCCAATCGGCCGTCTTCTGGTTCAGACGTGCGCTGGCGTTGGCACGCACCCGCCAGGTCTCGGATCGAATTCTCCTCAACCTCTACGGGATGGCCTATAATCTCGAACCCCTGGCCAGGCATGACGAGTGCAGGTCCTGCTACGATGAGATCCTGATGCTGCTCTGGCCAACCACCGAGCGCAGTCTTCTTCTGGGTCGGCTCCGCTACTTATTGCCAGCGGCGATGTACCACCTCTATCACGGGGACCAACAGGTCGCCGAGAGCGTGTTGCGGGGGCTTCAGACACTCCTCAGCTCGGGGCGTGAGGAGCTGCCGCCATTCTTCGCCGGTGGCCTCTACGGGCTCGCCAGGCACTATCTCGACAGCGGTCGACTGGACGACGCGATTCCGTTGGCCCACTTGATGATGACAAACGCCGAGCGGTTTGGCGATTTTGCGAGTGAGCTTCGCTATTTGGCACACGGGCTAATCGCCCGTGTTGCTTTACTGCGCGGGGACTTCGAAGATGCCCTCACCGAAATCGGGAACGTCTTCGATCTGAATCCGGCCGTGCAGGTGGCTTACGGCCCCGGGATGTTTGTGGACAACCTGGAACTCTGGCTCGATGTAGCCCGCATCCGAGCGCATCGCGCCGACTTTATCGGGGCGGCCGCTGCCTATGAGACGCTCGCGCAAGCCCTGGGCACGTACTCCGCTGACTCGGAAAACGGCAAGACGGCCCGCGCTCGACTGGCGTGGGTGCGACAGCAGGCTGACGTCGTCCATGAACTGGTCTCGGTGTGGCTGACCATCGATGATCCCTCAGCGAGGCAGGCCATTGACCTGAAGGTGGCGAACGCATTGCTGCAGCTCAAGGCGAACCTGTTCCTCGCCGCTCAGGGCAATCGGCTCGTCACTTTCCGCGACTACGAAGGAGCCGACAAGCCGCTGTTCGACGCGAACCGACGTTTCGCCGCCGCCGCTCGACGGGTCGCTGCGGAGCCAGAAGCGTTAGATTCCAAGCTCGACCTGGAAGACGCACTGTTTGCCCGCGAGCAGATTGAGAGTCAAATGGTCGCCAACGCTTGGGAGATGCTTCCGGCGCTGGCCAAAATCTTCCATTTCGACTTCCGCGACCTTCAGAGCGTCAAGTACGGAAAGCGGACGCTTCTCGACTACTCGTTGGTCGAAGTCCGTCCGCCGAAACGGGGATTGCCGGGGCCGACTCTCGGCCGGCGCTATGTCGGGGTGAGGCTGTCGAGCGACGGGGTCAAGGTCGTTGACCTGGGCTCGGAGGAGCAAGTCGATGCGCTCACCGTTGCGTTCATCTCTGAGGCCGCCAGGCGCCCTGTTGAACCTCTGTTGTCCATCACTGCTGAGCGGGACCTCTCCGACCAACGCCACTTCACCACCCACGCGCACACGCGCGGTACCCGCCAAAGCCTGTCCGCCCTTGCCGATCGAGTCTATCGGCAGATTGTCGAGCCGCTGGAGCCGCTCGGCAAGTCGGTTGTCATAGCGCCTGACGGGTCGCTGGCGGGTCTCCCATTCCACGCACTGGTGCGCAGTCGTCGCTACCTGATAGAGGACTTCGACCTTGTCTACTGCCACTCATTGCTCGTCAGGGAAGCGCTAGCTTTTCGCCAAAGAACGCCGGGCATGCAAATATCGATCGACACCGCTGGCGTGAACCGAGACATCGTCTTGCTAGGGAACCCCGAATATTCTGACGCGTCCGCCGCGCCGCTGCCCGGCACAGGGGTGGAGGTCGATCAGATCGCTGGTCTCCTGATCGGTCAGGGTTGGTCAGAAAACGAGATCCACCGGTCCGTCGGACCCGCGGCAACTGTCTCGCGGGTCGCCGCGGTCAACCATCCTCGGATCCTGCACCTCGCCGCGCACGGGTCATACCTGCCGGCTCCAACGGTTCCAGTTTCGGAACCACCGCCACCGAACAGATACAGCTGGCGAAGGTTGGACGACATGGCATCGGCGCCGCTGTCCGATCTGGACCGGGCTCTGCTTCGCGCCGTGCTCGTGCTTTCGCCGCAACCCGAATCCCATGACGATCCGGCTGCCGGGCGGTTGCTGACTGCCCTCGAGTTGTCGTCGTTAAATCTCATCGCCTGTCGTCTCGCCGCGTTCAGCGCCTGCGAAACCGGGATAGGGCAGGCGGAGCGAGGAGCCGGGGTGCTCGGCTTTCAATATGCCCTGACGGTATCGTTTGCCCACGCCGGTCTTGTCAGTCTTTGGAGCGTACCCGATCGTGAGACGAGCGATTTGATGAGTTCGTTCTACAGCCGCCTCATTGACGAACAGGGGGAGGTTGAGGGGGCCTACCTGGCCACACTGCGCAAGGCGTGCCGGAGGCGACGGCAGCTCGTGCATCCCTACTATTGGGCTGCGTTCGTTCTGCTCGTTTGACCCGTTGCAGCCAGGGTGTCGCGTCGGCACCAGGTGTAAGTGCACCTCCCCAACTGTCGGAACGCCACCCGGCTGCGAGTGCCGAAGGGGCACTCGATTCGTTGGTCGAGTCCCCTCCGCCACCCGGGACTTCCCTATCTTCCACGCACGAGTGCCTTCAGTTGCTCTACTTGTGTGCGCAGTTGGTTACCAAGCTTGCGCGGCTGAAAGACCGTGGTAAAGTTTCAGCGGGAGAGGTGACTGTGAAGCATATGTCCGAATTCAAAGCTTCCTGGAGAAAAGCGTGGTTTGTAGCAGTGATCGTGTTCGGCGCCGTAGTGCAAACGAATGCTGCCGCGGTGATCAAGAACCTTCAGGTCGAGTATCGAAGCACTCCTCTGGGTATCGATGTCTCCGAGCCTCGGTTCAGCTGGCAGATGGCGACGACCGCGGGCGAACGCGGATATTCACAGGCGGCTCATCGGATCGAGGTAAAAGATCCTAAAGGGGAGGTCAGTTGGGACAGCAAAAGGATCGAGGAGTCACGTTCGGTCGGCATCAAGTATGCCGGCAGCCGGCTCAGGGCGGCGACCAGGTACTCCTGGACGGTTACAGTCTGGAGCCAGACCGGGGAAAAACTGACGGCCAGCTCCTGGTTCGAAACGGGCCTCATGGATCCCAAACTCGACTCAAGCGTCTGGGGCGGCGCCAAGTGGATCGGCGGGACATCGGACGACCTGGTGCTATATGCTCCCTATCTGGCGATCTTCGATGTAAAATACGCGCTTTCGATCGCACCGGGCAGTACGCACGCGAGTTTTGTGTACGGAGCCAACGA
>RPQK01000756.1 GCA_003819755.1 Acidobacteriota bacterium
ATATTCTGATCAGCACACTTCAGAGCGCGCGTGGGGCCACCCTCGAACATCTGACAAAAGCCGGTTGAAAGAAATTGAACCAACAAACTTGCACGCGCGGCGCGATCAAGTGTTACGGTTGTAACACGAATTGGCTGAGTGCCAATTCTTCGTGTAATTCGTGAAATTCGTGGATAAGTCCTCCGCGGCAAACGTCACCCGTCTCACACCTTCAACTCAATAATCCGCGCATCAATGACACCGTCATTGATCTCGATCTTTCCCACGGTGACCGGCAGCGAGAAACGGCGCGGGCCGGCGGAGCCCGGGTTGAAGAAGACGACATTGTCCTGAACGACGTGCACGGGCCGATGGCTGTGGCCGAAGATGACGAGGTCCGCGCTCGCGACCTCTGGATAGAAACGGCTCATGTCCTGCGGCTTCCCGCCCACGTGTGTCACAAAAACGCGAGTACTGCCAAGCGTCAGCTCTTCCCGGTCTTTGAGTCGCTCAACAAGCGGAAAACGATCCGTATTACCGTAGACCGCATGGACTGGAGCGAGGGCTTGAAGCTCGGTGAGAATGTCAGCGGAACCAATATCCCCGGCGTGGATAATGCGATCAACTCCGGAGAAGGCCTCGAAGACCTGAGGTCTGAGCAAGTTGTGGGTGTCGGAGATCACGCCGATGATCACAGGTTGGCCCGAATGAAGCTCTGAGCGGCGGCGTAGCGACTAAAACCCCGTTCTGCGTCACGGAAACGCCGGTGGTGAACCCTCGTTTGGCCGTCCTGGTTCTCGCCGTCGAAAACAACGTGCAGCATCTCGTGATAGAGCACATATTCGACGACGTACTGCGGCACCCGCGAATGATCCAAGGATCGGCTCACAATAATCGTTCGGTGGGCGGGATCGTAGTGACCGAGGATGCGCTTGCTCGAAGTCAGGCTCCACCCCAGCTGGTTGACGCGCACGCGATCATCGAAGTACTCCCGGTTCACCTTGTCGAAGAGGCTGATCAGGTTGAAGTTCTTCCCGGCGGAAGGGCCGACTCGTTTCTTACCCCTCGTCCGGCGGACCTGCCGCGCCTTCTGCCTGATTTCATTGCTGTTAGCGAAAACCCGGTAAATATCGATTGAATCATCGGGGGTCCGGCGACGATAAAGCCGGTGCAGCAGAATGCTGACAAGGGCGGACAGAACCTCCGCCGGCGCCTCGGCCAGGATGTCACTGATTCTAATCAGAATCTCCCCGTTTCTCAGTCTTATGGTATGGCGAAGGCTGGAGTACGGATAGAACTGAATCGAGAAGCGGGGAATGTGTTTCCCCTTCAGGATGGCGTAACAGTCGATGAACGCCTTTTCCAATTCGACGTGCCGCCGGTTAGACACTGACAAACCTTTCGGACAGAAATTTCACTATCTCGCGCGTATCACTTCCCGGCAGAAAGACTTCTTCCACTCCCAATTGCTTGAGTTGAGCAACGTCCTGCTCGGGGATGATGCCTCCGCCAAAAACGACGATGTCGGACGCCCCCTGGGACTTGAGCAGTTTGACGACGCGGTCAAAAAGATGCAGGTGAGCCCCGGAGAGGATGGAAAGTCCGATGGCCGCCACGTCCTCCTGAATGGCCGCGTTGACGATCTGTTCGGGAGTCTGGCGCAGACCGGAATAAATGACCTCGAAGCCCGCGTCACGTAGCGCCCTCGCGACCACCTTCGCTCCGCGATCATGGCCGTCAAGGCCTGGTTTGGCAATGAGAATGCGTATGGCTCTCATAAAAATCAAAAGACCCCAAGGACCTGGAACGACTTCAAGGACGCTCAAGGACAAGCAACCAGGTGTTCACCGTCCTTGGGGTCCTTGAGGTTCTTGAGGTCCTTTCCGAGCCCCTTAAAACTCCGGCTCCTGATAACTCCCGAAGACCTCCCTTAAGGATGAACAAAGCTCCCCCAAAGTCGCGTACTCCCGGACGGCCGACAGCAAAAAAGGCATCAGGTTCTGATCTGTGGCGGCTGCTTTCCTCAGGGCGGCAAGGGACTGGCTGACCGCATCGCGATTACGCCGCGACAGAGTCTGCCTTAGCCTTTCTCTCTGAGCCTGCTCGGCCTCCGGTCCTATCTTCAGGATGTGGATCGGCTCTTCGTCCTCGGCGACAGACTGGTTGACCCCGACAACGACCTGGTCCCTGGCTTCGACCGCTTTCTGAAACCGATACGCAGACTCTTGAATCTCCTTTTGTGGGAAACCCCTTTGAATGGCAGAGATCATGCCGCCCATCGCATCTATTTCCGAAAAATAGCGGCGCGCGCCGGCCTCCATTTCGTCGGTGAAAGCCTCCACCAGGTAGGACCCGGCCAACGGATCGACCGAGTTTGTCACACCGCTCTCATGGGCAATGATCTGCTGGGTGCGAAGGGCGATTTGCGCGGCCTGTTCCGTAGGGAGTGCCAGGGCCTCATCAAGCGAATTGGTATGCAGTGAATTGGTCCCTCCCATGACCGCCGCCAGGGCCTGAATGGTCGTCCGGATGACGTTGTTGAACGGCTGTTGGGCCGTCAGGCTGCAACCGGCCGTCTGCGTGTGAAAGCGGCACATCAGGGACTTCGGGTCGGAGGCGCTGAAGCGATCGCGCATCGTGTGCGCCCACAGGCGGCGGGCCGCTCTGAATTTGGCCACTTCTTCCAAGAAATCGTTGTGGCAGTTGAAGAAAAATGACAAGCGGGGAGCGAAGGCATCAACGGCCATACCCCGCTCCCGGCACCATTCGACGTACTCGATCCCATCTCTGAGAGTAAAAGCCAACTCCTGCAGAGCCGTGGATCCCGCTTCCCGGATGTGATAGCCGCTGATCGAGATGCTGTTGAACTGAGGCAGTTGTTCCGCGCAGTACTGGATCGTGTCGATGACCAGGCGCATGGAGGGCTCTGGAGGATAGATCCACTCTTTCTGGGCGATGTATTCTTTCAGAATGTCGTTCTGGAGGGTTCCGCGCAGTTGAACCGACGGCACTCCCTGCCTCTCCGCTACGACGACATACATCGCCAGGAGGACCGCGGCAGGGGCGTTGATCGTCATGGAAGTACTTACTTCCCCTAAATCGATCCCGTCGAACAGGATCTGCATGTCCTCGACTGTGTCAACCGCGACGCCACACTTTCCCACCTCGCCCTCTGAGAGCGGATCGCTGGAGTCGAGCCCCATCAGGGTGGGCAGATCGAAGGCCACCGAAAGCCCGGTCTGGCCCTGGCTGAGGAGAAACTTGAACCGTTTATTGGTTTCCTCCGGGGTGCCGAATCCGGAGAACTGCCTCATAGTCCAAAGGCGCCCACGGTACATGGTCGGGTAGATGCCGCGAGTGAAAGGAAAATGGCCCGGGTCGGCCAGTTTCTCCCGGTACTCAAAGCCCTGAAGGTCCTCCGGCCGGTACAGGGCTCGGACGTTCTTTCCCGAAACAGTAGTGAATTCTTTTTTGCGCTCTGATGCCTGAGAAGACTGTTTTTCGGTGAGTTTCATTGGTATGCCGTTTCTTCTATTCTACCAACGCGGAAGGGGCGAAGGGGCGAAGGGGCGAAGGGGCGAAGGGGCGAAGGGGAGAAGGGGCAAAGGGGCAAAGGGGCAAAGGGGCAAAGGGGCAAAGGGGCAAAGGGGCAAAGGGGCGAAGGGGCAAAGGGGCAAAGGGGCAAA
Source organism: Acidobacteriota bacterium (assembly GCA_003819755.1). Lineage (GTDB taxonomy): Bacteria > Acidobacteriota > UBA6911 > RPQK01 > RPQK01 > RPQK01. The sequence continues at coordinate 3,666 of RPQK01000756.1, forward strand.
GGGGCAAAGGGCGAAGGGGCGAAGGGGAAAAGGGGGAGAGGGGCGAAGGGGAAGAAGGAAGAAGAGAAAAAGGGACAACAGGCAGAGAAGA
>RPQK01000757.1 GCA_003819755.1 Acidobacteriota bacterium
CGCGCGCTTCTTGATGAACTAGTAGTCTCCGCATTTGATCCGGCTGTTCCGGCCGCGCTGGTAACCTTCCGACTGGATGGAGGTCCTTCCTCCCCATGCGATCATGATGTCTTTGCCGAGCGTCTTGAGACTTTCTCTCTGCCCCACTCGAAAGCCTTCCCCGAAGGCACTCATCAGGACCAGCGAGAGGATTCCCCAGGCGATACCGAACATCGTCAGGAAGCTCCGCAGTTTATTGGCCGTCAGCGTCCGGTATGTCTGAGCAAGAATCGCGAAGATCATATTGAACCCCAGGGGCAAAGGGTCAAAGGGTCAAAGGGTAAACTAAATCAGGCCCTCTGCTCCGGCACGAAGCACCTTGTCGCCTCTCTTGAGGCCGCCCAGTATTTCAGTCGTGGTTCCGTTACTGATGCCGATCTTGATCGGTACTCGCTTCTTCACATCGGGCGCGCTCGGATTATAGAGCTGAGCAAAGGTCTTCCGCTCCTTGTCATAAATGATCGCGTTCTCAGGCACAGTCAGGACGGACTTCTTTTCCTGGATGATGATCTCCGCGTTGGCGCTCATTTCGGCCCGCAGAATCTGCTCGGTGTCGCTGATCGACACCCGCACGTTGAAACCGATCACGTTATCGATCTTCTCGCCCATCGGAGAGATCCGAGTCACGCGGCCCGGAAACGTGCGATCACGGTAGGAATCAACCTTCACCCGGCTCTGCTGGCCGATGAACACCTTGCCGATGTCAGCCTCGTCCACCCGACCTTCCACGAACACCTCGGTCATGTCTCCGAGCGTCAGCAACAAGGTGGCCTGCGAGCCTAGTTGAAGGATCGAAGAAACGGCATCGCCCACTTCCACGTGACGCCTTAGCACCTTTCCTGTGATCGGGGACGTGATGGTGGCATGACGCAGGTTTTCACGCTGGCGGTCCAGGTTCGCTTCGGTCTGGACGACCTCCGCGCTCACGCGGTTGACGGCCTTGCGGGCCCCCTCGATCCGCGCATCCTGCATGATCAGCTCGCTGCGCAGCGCCTCGGCCTTCAGAAGCGCATCCTGAAGATCGCGTTCCGTCTTCTCGAAGTCGGATCTTGGGATGAGTTTTTCGGCGTACATGTTCTGCTGACGGGCCAACTGCCGGCGGATGAAATCCTGGTTGCCTTCCAGGTTCCGAAGGTCGGCCTCCAGCTTCTTCTTCATGGTGATCGCAGATGCCACTTCGGATTCGGCCTCCTGGCGCCTGGCTTGAGCCGCCGTCCGGTTGGCTTCCGCTTCCCGCAGCTGAGCCTGAAGAAGCTCTTTGTCGAGCTCGATCAGAGTCTGGCCCTCGCGCACCGTATCTCCCTCTTCGACCAGCATGCTCTTGATCAAACCGCTGGCTTTTGACTTCAACTCGACCGTCGCGATGGGAATGATCGAACCGGTGGCGACAACCGAGAGAACCAAATCTCCCTGCTGTACGGTGGCCAGGTCGTCGGCTTTGATTTCGGACTGCGAGTTGAAGACCCCGCGTCCGGCCCAAAGGGCTCCCACGACCACAACAGCGACGATGACGATGAAGAATGCAAGCTTGAATCGAATTTTGCGACTCATATCTCACCTAACGGGAACCGCACTCGAAAAGTTCGTGAGAAAGTGACGAGGATTTCATGAAGTTTTGAAAAATACCGCCCGTCCGGTGCTGTGCGGTAGAATGTCGGACCAACATGGCTCCAAAGAAGCAGCTCCATTTTGGCTGGATACCTTTCGTTGTCTGCACCGTCCTCAGCCTCTTCGCCGCCTCATGCCGAAAAGAAGCGGCCCCGGCTGAGGCACCTCGCGCTTCGTTCGGCATCGTCATTCATGGCGGCGCCGGCGCGATGTCCAGGCAGTCGGTCAAGCCGGAGAGAGAGGCGTTGTTTCGCCAGAAGCTCTCTGAAGCGGTCCTGGCCGGTCACCAGATCTTGAAGGCTGGCGGCAGCAGCCTGGACGCGGTCGAGGCAGCCGTTCGCGTGATGGAAGACTCTCCCTTGTTCAATGCCGGCAAGGGCGCGGTTTTCACGAGCGAAGGAACCAACGAGCTGGACGCCTGCATCATGGACGGGCAGATGCTGAAAGCCGGCTCCGTCGCCGGCGTGAAGCGCATCAAGAACCCGATCAGCCTCGCCCGGCTGGTAATGGAGAAGTCACCCCACGTCATGATGGTGGCTGAAGGGGCGGAGAAGTTCGCCATGGAGCAGGGAGTGACGCTCGTCGACCCGAAGTACTTCTTCACGCAGGAACGCTGGGACTCGCTGCAACGGGCCAAAGAGCGGGAAAAGGAGCGGGAAAAAGAGCGGGAAAAGGAGCGAGAGAAGGAACCGAAACGCTCGTCCAGCCTGTTCGACATGACGATCCCGGAGAAGTTCGGGACGGTGGGGGCCGTGGCACTGGACAAGGCCGGAAACCTGGCCGCTGCAACTTCCACGGGGGGCACTCAGAACAAGCGTTTTGGCCGGGTGGGAGATTGCCCGATTGTCGGGGCGGGCACCTACGCGAACAATCAAACCTGTGCGGTTTCGGCCACCGGACACGGGGAGTACTTCATCCGCCTGAACGTGGCTCACGATATTTCCGCGATCATGGAGTACCGGGGTGCGAGCTTGGAGGAAGCGGCAAACCAGGTGGTGAAAGAGAAGCTGACCAAGCTGGGCGGCACTGGTGGGATCGTTGCGATCGACAAACAAGGCCGCATCGCCCTGCCCTTTAACACTTCCGGGATGTGGCGCGGTTACGTGCTGGGACCGGAGGGAAAAGCCGTCGTGGCGGTTTTTTAGCGGACGGGTTCCAATCAGAGCTGGTCCGTGTCCGTCCGTGGTGGTCCGTGCAGTTAGTGTAAAATCTGCTCACTATGGCCGAAATAACAGTTGCAGCTGTTCAGTTGGATATTCAATTCGCAGACACAGCGGCCAACCGAGAGCGCATACTCGACTTTGCCTCTCAGGCGGCTGACCGGGGGGCGCAACTCGTCGTCTTTCCCGAATGCGCGCTTTCGGGCTACGTGTTTGACACACTCCCAGAGGCGAGAGAATCAAGTGAGCCGGTCCCGGGACCTGCCACCGGCGCGCTGGCGAAATTGTGCCGCCAGAAGGGCGTTTACGTCGTGTTCGGCATGCTCGAGGCGGCCGGGGAATGCGTCTACAACTCGGCCGTGCTGTGCGGTCCTACCGGGGTAATCGGAGTCTACCGGAAGACGCATTTGCCCTTCCTGGGGGTTGATCGCCTGGCCACGCTTGGCCCCGGTCCTTACGAAGTCTTTGACACTCCGATCGGCCGGCTGGCTATGCTGATCTGCTACGATCTTCGTTTTCCGGAGGCTTCCCGGTGCCTGACGCTTCTCGGCGCGGACATACTGATCCTCCCCACGAACTGGCCGGTTGGGGCTGAAGCTTCTCCTGACTATACCGCCCCCGCACGGGCCGTTGAAAACCGCATATTTGTCGTCGCCGTCAACCGGGCGGGCGTCGAGAAAGGGGTTTCGTTCATCGGCAAAAGCCAAATCGTCGAACCTTCCGGCAAACGGCTTGCCATGGCGCAAACGATCGACGAGGAAATGATTTTTGCGAGTTTCGATCCCACGCGTGCCAGGCAGAAACGGCTCGTTATCAGTCCCGGTGTCTTCGAGATCGACACGGTCGGCGACCGCAGGCCGGAGCTTTACGGGAAGCTGACGAAGGACAACTGACAGACTGACAAACTGACAAACTGACAGACTGACAGACTGACAGACTGAC
>RPQK01000758.1 GCA_003819755.1 Acidobacteriota bacterium
CCGCCGGGTTGCGGGCGGTCAAGGCGGCCGGCGGTCTCACCTTCGCGCAGGATCCGGAGACGGCCCAATACGACGGAATGCCGCAAAGTGCGATCGAGACCGGTTGCGTTGACTTCGTGCTGTCCATACCCGAAATCGCCTGCGCTCTGTCAAGGATCACGGCCCTTCCCGTCCAGGAGGATTCCGAAGAGAAAGGCGCAGAATCGACTGCCGATCATCACGAAGACACCCAACGCATCCTGCATCTTCTAAAAGGCTCAACGGGTATCGATTTCACCCACTACAAACCGGCAACGATCGGGCGGCGCGTTCAGCGGCGCATGGCGGTGCATGGGTTGGACGGCGTCGCAGCCTATGCCGATCGTCTGCGAACGCGACCGGCCGAAGCGGAGGCGCTTACCAATGATCTCCTGATCGGGGTCACCGAGTTCTTTCGGGATCCGGTTGCTTTCGAGGCGCTCGCCGCCTCCGTCTACCCTGCTTTCCAGCCGGGCTCATCCGGGGATCGGTCGGTCCGGGTGTGGGTCGCCGGCTGCTCGAGCGGGGAGGAGGCTTACTCGCTCGCGATGTCTTTGCTCGAATTCTACCAGGACGCCCCGGTCCCTCAGGTCCAGATTTTCGCCACCGACCTGAGCGCAAAGGCAATCGCCAAGGCCCGGTCAGGAGTCTACAGCCGGGAAGAGCTGCGTCGCGGCCTAAGCGAAGAGCGGATCGACCGGTTTTTCACGCCGGTCGAAAACGGCTACCGAATCAGTAAACGGGTTCGCGAGATGTGTGTGTTCGCAAGGCAGAACCTGATCAAGGATCCCCCCTTTTCGCGACTGGACCTGGTCAGCTGCCGCAATCTTTTGATTTATTTGAAGCAGGCTGTCCAGGCGCGGCTGCTTTCGCTCTTTCATTTCGCCCTGAAACCCGGCGGCTTTCTCCTGCTCGGCAAGTCGGAATCGATCACGAGCGCTCACGGGCTCTTTGCGCCGCTGGATAAGACGAACAGGATTTATATGAAGACCAAAACCCACTCCACGTACCAGTCGGCCGAGACCCGGGTTGACGGACCACAGCGCGAGCAATTGGGGCGACCGAATGAACCGGCGTACGACGAAACGAGATTTGATCTCCAGATGGAGGCCGATCGCATCCTTCTGGCTCGCTATGCGCCGGGGGGCGTGGTGGTGAACGACAAGCTGGAGGTGGTTCTCTACCGGGGATATACGGGCAAGTACCTCGAGGCGTCGCCCGGGAAGCCGGACCTGGACCTTCGGACCATGATCCGCCCGGGGATTTTGCGGGAAATGGAGCAGGCTTTTGAACAGGCCAGGAAGGAACAACTGCCGGCAAGAATCGAGTCGCTCCAGGTGCGGAGAGACTCAGAATCGGCTCAGATCAACCTCGAGGTGATTCCCCTGGGGCCGCCAGGTCAAACGGCGACTTATTTCCTCGTGGTGTTTGAGGATGTGACGGCCCGGGGCGGTCAGGCGCGAGACGTCAGCCCGGCTCCGGCCGCGGAAGGTAACGACGACGGGAGGGATCTCGAAATTGCGCGACTCCGACGCGAGCTCTGCCACACCCAGGCGTATCTCCGTTCGAACATGCAGAAACACGCGGCCCGTGACGAGGAACTGACGGCGCTCAACGAAGAGATCTTGTCCAGCAACGAAGAGCTTCAGAGCATGAACGAGGAACTGGAGGCCGCCAAGGAGGAGTTGCAGGCGAGCCAGGAAGAGCTCGTTACGCTCAATGAGGAGTTGCGAAGCCGCAACGCCGAACTGGCCAGGCTCAATGACGAGATCCGGAAGGCGCTACAGCGAGCCGAGGAATCGGGCGCCTATGCCGGGGCCGTGGTGGAAACGATCAGACAGCCCCTGCTCGTGCTCGACCGCGAGTTGCGCGTGCAAGGCGCCAATGCCGCCTACCACCGAAGTTTCGGGACGACGCCGGAACAGACGGCAGGCAAGCGGATCGGCGAGCTCGATGGATGGGGGGACGTCCCCGCGTTGCAGACGATGCTGGAGCAGGCTCTGTCCGGAGGCCAGCCGCAGGAAAACGAGTTGGAGGACAAGTGGAGAGGGGAACGGTCTTTGCTCTTCCACGTCCGGCCGATCCAAATCAGCGGAAAACCGGGGCCCCTGATCCTCCTCGCAATCGATGATGTCACCGCCCAGAAGCGCGCACTGGAGGCTTCGGGGCTGCGGCGGCTGTCGGCCCACTTGCAGCAGCAACTCGAAGCGGAGAGGACGAGAATTGCGCGAGAAGTCCACGATGAGCTGGGGCAAGCCCTTACGGCTCTGCAGTTCGAGCTCGGCGCGCTCAAGGGCGCCCCGGAACCTTGGGGGGCGAAAGTGCCGAAGCTGATTGCGGCGGTGCAGGGAGCGATCCAGACGGCGCGCGACATCGCCACCGACCTGAGGCCGCCGCTCCTCGACGAGTTCGGGCTGCAGGCGGCGATCGAGTGGCAGCTTGAAGCTTTTGGCAAGCGGACGGGGATAGAGACCGCGCTGACTTATGACCTGGAGATTTTGCCTCCAAATCCGGACCTTCTCACCGCCCTTGTCCGGGTCCTCCAGGAGGCAATCACCAATATCGCCCGCCATGCCCAAGCTTCGCTGGTCACCGTCTCGCTGCACGACGGTGAAGATTATCTGGTCATGGAGATCGCAGACAACGGTGTCGGGATCGACATGGTGAGGCTTTCTGATCCGAGATCGCTTGGAATTCTCGGCATGCGAGAACGCTGCGCGGCTCACGGTGGGCAGCTCGGCTTCGCGAACCGGGGCGACGGAACGACCCTCACGGCCAAGCTTCCGATACCGCGGGGTAATCCCTCATCCAGTCTTACAGAGCCGGGCACGACGCGAGCCTCGGGAGCAGAGTAGCGGCCACCCGTCGGCAGCGGCGGTCGAGTGCCCTTGTTACCCCGCCACCTACCGCGAAGGGATTTGCGAGTCAGGCCGGGCTAGCGGCACCAAGGCCCGCCGGGGAAGCCAGACCGATCGGCCACGCACGAACCATTCGCGGTAATTGTCGTAATTCGTGGACCAGATGCCGCACCGTTGGAGCCGTGCCGAGAGCTAGCCAACCGCCCCCCCTTTGCCGGCGTGCCGGCGGCGGGTTTCGCCGCAGCTTGGATTTCTGCCATCCAGGCGGCGGCTTGGGCAACCAGCTCGGCAAGGGGTGGCTGGACCAGGACAAAGTGAGGACGCCAGGCGTCGGCAGGACGTGGGAACTGGTCCTGGTTCTTCATAATGAAGTCAAGGGCCGTCGTCAACCTGTCGGAGTGATAGTTGTTGCTGAAGCGCACTCCCATTGGGTGTGCCGGAGAGGCGGACGTCCAGTAGTCGCACACCCGATCCTGGTAACCCCAGGATCTGAACGTCCAAACAGTCACGAGATCAACCGGCATTCCCCGTCTAGATTCGTATTCAACTCGTGCTGACAATAGCTGGTCGCCTGCCACCAGGTCCCGCCACGCCAGAATCACCGCAAATTCCAAGCTCTTGTCGAATTCCATGTTTTTCACCCAAGGCTTCAGGGACGAAAGTTTGCCTTGTTCCCCGGCCTGGCCTTGTCCTGGGCAAGACGGTTCTCGTCATCCAACTTTTTCTGACGTTGAATCTCTCGGGCGGGGGCCTCCTTCTCGTCCAGCCGGAGTGCCTCGGTAATGGCTTGCTGGGAAAGGGCATCCAGCCTCTTTGAAAAAGCAGCGATTCCAAATGTTGATGAATTGTAGGAGA
>RPQK01000759.1 GCA_003819755.1 Acidobacteriota bacterium
CGCCATCTCCCGCAGTTCTTCTCTTGAGTACACCCTGACCTTCCGAGACCGCACGTCGATAACCTGCATTCGCTCGGTGCACGAAAAGCAGGGGTCAATGCTTCCCAAGGCAATTGGAATATCGGCGATTGTCATCCCCTCTATCAGCTTCGGCAGCGCCTGCAGGTTGGCGTACGTGGGGGCTCGGACCCGCCAGCGATGAGGCCGCGCCTCCTCGCCTGTCATCACGTAATGAATGACTTCCCCTCGCGGCGCTTCCACCGCCGAAACAGCTTCCAATCCCGGCGGGATCGCCTCGGTCACCGGCGCCTGGATCGGTCCTTCAGGCATCTGATCGAGCAACTCTCGAATCTGGTGAATTGACTCCAGCGTTTCCTCAAGCCGAACCAACGTCCGGGAAGCGCAATCGCCGTTCTTCTGCCAAACCGCCTTAGGTTCAATGAACTCGTAAGCGGCGTAAGGGTGATCGACACGCACGTCAATAGGCTGATTGGAGCCTCTCCCAGTCGGGCCAACAGCGCCCAGGCTTCGGGCATCCGACGGCTTCAGAATCCCAACTTTCGAAAGGCGCATCAACAAAGGCGTGTCGTCCTTGACTGCCGAAACAACGAGCAGCCACTCTCTCTCGACCTCCGCCAGCACCCGCAGTATCTCGGGGTGTGTTTCTTTCGGTATATCGCGGCGAACTCCACCGACCAGGTTGATTCCGTAAGTCTTTCGATTACCGGTCATCTTCTCCGTCAGCCACATGACCGGTTCCCGCATGCGCCACGACTGCATCAGCACGGTATCAAAGCCGAGGATGTGACCGGCGATCCCGAGCCACAGAAGATGACTGTGAACGCGCTCGAGCTCGAGCAGGATCGAACGGATGTACTTCGCCCGGAGAGGCGTGGGAATGCGAGCCGCCTCTTCCACGGCCTGCACATAGGCCGTCGAATGAACCAGCCCGCAAATGCCGCAGATCCGCTCGGCCAGAAACGGGATTTCGTTGTAGGTCAGCTTGGAATCGCCCAGCTTCTCGATTCCCCGGTGGTTGAAAAATCCCCGATAGTCGAGTCCGACCGCCTCCTCACCGTTCGCAAACACCTTGATAAAAGCCGGCTCTTCGAGGACCGGGAAAAACGGGCCTATGGGTATTGTGACGGCATTTCCGGGAGGGTCGGCCAGAACCGGGGCAGCGCCCTGGACGGGTTCCGGCCGGAAATCGTAGGGGAAGTCCCGACGGAGCGGGTGCAGGCCGTCGGGCCAATCATCGGCCAAAACCAGGCGCCTGGGGTCCGGATGACCCTCGGCTCTGATCCCCAGCAAGTCCTGGAACTCGCGTTCCGCCCAGTTTGCCGCCGGAACCAACGGGGTGATTGCGGGCACTGAAGGGCTTTCATCCGGGGCAGAGACCCTGAGGATGATCCAGGTCTTACGACTGTCTTGTGAAAAGATGTGGTCGACGCGGAAGCCCTCGCCCCAATCCCGGAAATCGCTTCCGACGCTGATCACGAACCTGGCATCCAGAACCTGGTCGAGATGCCCGGCGGCCTCCCGGAGATCCCGGGGCGCGACCGTGATGACGGCAAGCGAGTCATTCTTCTGCCCAGCCTCCTGTATCCGGGACCCAAACTGGGAACGAAGGTCCTCGATTATCTTTGCGGCTTCACCCATTTTGGGAACCTCCCAACCACCAAAGCAGGAAGAGAATCACAAACGACAAGGCCAGCCCGATCAGATTCCAGGCAGGATAGACCTGCGGAAAACCAGCCCGGCTCGCTGCCAGCCGCCGAAAGGTCTTCAAAAGCCACGCCACGGCCGGCTGGTAGGCCCAGGAATCGGGATTCAATAATCTGGGAATAAGCGGCCACCTGTGAGGGCGCCAACGGATGGCGAGCTCGGGGGCGACCAGGCGCACAAATTTCTTGAAGGGGACGTAATAATGATCGGCCCGAAAACGAGTCTCTTCTTCGCCGACCTCGGAACCGCAACGCCAGACCGGCACCGAGCGGTGGGACCGACCCGCTGATCCGCGGATCAGTTCGCCCGCTCCGAACGCGCCCACCAGCAGGACACCCACGGTGAACGGAAACCAGACACCCAGGACCCTCGACCCATCCGAGAGCGTGAGGCTCAACGGGGATGCACCGAAAAGAGCCGAGAACTGAGGGAGATGACTCTCGCCCGACCCGAACTGAAGAGCGCGGTAACAGAGCTGCACCCCCAGCTGGGGAAGAAGCCCGAGAGCCAGGCAAGCCATGGCAAGCACCCCCTGGCTGCCAACCAGCCAGACTCCTTCCTTGCCTGGCTGTAAAGAGGCAACGACCGGAGATGCCGATCCCCAGATGGTGGCCCCCATAAACTTCAGGAAGGACGCGAGCGTTACTGCGGAGATAAAGATGGCGATGATACCGAACAACAGGAGGACGATTCCCGTTCCCCCCTTTGACCAAACCGAGCCGTGGTAAAGGAGCCACTTGCTCGCAAAACCGTTGAACGGGGGGAGCCCGGCAATCGACAAAGACGCAATGACGGTGCAGATCGCAGTCACGGGGAGCAACTTTCCAAGACCGCCGAGCCGGTTCAGGTCTCGCTCTCCCGTCGCTCTCTCGAAAACACCCGCGTTCAAAAACAGCAGGGCCTTGAAACAGGCGTGATTCAGGACATGAAAGAGGCCGCCAATCAGGCCAATGGCCGCGAGGAACGGGTTGACCTGGGCCAAGGCAAGCCCGATGCCGAAACCGAGCAGCATGTAACCCACCTGGCCGATGGAATGGTAGGCCAACAGGCGCTTGGAGTCGTGCTGGAGCAAGGCACGCATTGTTCCGAAAAACAGGGACAGCACGCCGACGGCCGCAAGCGCTAACCCCCACCCCACGTTCCACGGGCCGGCCGGCAGGAGGTCAAAGAAGACCCGGAGAATTCCATACAGGCCCAGCTTGATCATGACGCCCGAGAGCAGCGCGCTGACCGGAGACGGGGCTGCTGGATGGGCATCGGGCAACCACCACATGCCGAACGGAAAGCCGCCTGCCTTCACGAGGAAGCCCAGCAGAATTGAGGCGAGTGCCAGGTGGGTAAGGACCGGCGACGATTCGAGCAACCCTGGGAGCGACTGAGAGATCGCCTCGAATTGGAAGGAACCCGCGCCCCGCGCGACGATCCAGGCAACGCCAAAGAAAAGGGCCAAGGCCCCGGCGTGAGTCATGAGGAAATACTTGAAGCCCGCCTTCAGACTCTCCTTGCTTTCCCGGTGGAAGATTACCAGCAGATAGGAATTCAGCGTCATGAACTCCCACGGGACAAAAAAGAAGAAAAAGTCATCCAGAACAACAACGCCCGCCATGCCGAGGATAAAAAGCAGCATCGGCGCATAAAACCAGCCAAGATCCTGCATTCGACGGGTGTAGGCGATCGCGTACCAGGCGACGACGAGTGACAGACCGGCAATGATCAGGAGGAAGAAAGCCGACAGGGCATCGACCCTTATGGCGAGGACGGCGTTGATGAAAGCCGGGCGCCACAGCTCAATCGGTCCGAGAGTGTGCCGCCCGGAGGACAGCAAGACGGATGTGCTCACGGCAAGAAAGGAGGCCGAAGAGACAATCACGGCGGCAAGGGAGATCAAAGGGGAGAGCATACCTGATCGCAATTATCCTCCCACAACGGCAGTCGACGCAGCCACGAAAATCAGGCCAGAGAAACACGCGAGAAGCACGAATGAGAGAGCCAATAG
>RPQK01000760.1 GCA_003819755.1 Acidobacteriota bacterium
GACTGATCATCTATGAGGCCGCCAGAACCGGGGACATGACCCGGCTGGGGCCTGAGCTGCAACGCGTCCAGGCAGCGGAGCAGCTCGATATCTTGACCCTCACTGACCTCCATGGAAACGTTCTGTATCGAACCAGCAACCCCTCGGCCAAGGGGAATCAAGGCACAGACAGAGTGATCCGTCAGGTTCTGACGCTGCAAGTCCCGGCGGCCGGGACCGAAATTGTTCCCGTCGACCAGCTTAGGTTTGAATCGGACAGTCTGGCCGATCAGGCCTACATGGAAATAACCCCAACACCGTACGCGACCGCGACACCGAGGAGGTTTACGAACCACGGGATGGTTCTGAAGGCAGCGGCACCTGTGTTCACCCCTGACAATCAAATGGTGGGCGTCCTCTGGGGCGGCGTTCTGCTGAATCGGAATTACGAAATCGTAGACAAAATCAGGAAGACGGTATTCAAAGACGAAGTCTATAAAGGTAGCGAGATAGGGACTGCGACGATCTTTCAGGACGATGTCCGTATCTCGACCAACGTGACGGACAAGGCGGGTCGAAGGGCGATCGCGACCCGGGTATCCGCCCAGGTGGCTCACCAGGTGCTGCACCGGGGTCAGACCTGGCGGGACCGGGCCTTCGTCGTGAACGACTGGTACATCTCCGCGTATTCTCCGATCCGCGACGTAAACGGCTCGATCATTGGTATGCTTTACGTCGGAATTCTGGAGCGACCTTACAGGGACAGCCTTTGGCGCAGCCTGTTTGTGTTTCTCGGGATTATCCTGCTGGCAGTCATACTCGTCGGTGTCATCGACATGACCATATCTCACCGGATATCGCGCCCGGTGCAGTCGATGGCTGAAGCCATGCAACGCCTGGCCAGGGGAGAGTATCCTCCGAAGATCGACGTCCGGTCGAACGACGAAATTGGATATCTCGCCCAGAATTTCAACAAAATGTCCGAGGAACTGGCGTCCGCACACCAACTACTGGTCCACTCTGCTGAGACGCTCGAACGCAAGGTCGGGGAACGCACTGCCGAGCTGAAGAACATGCAGGATCACCTGATCCAGACCGAGAAGCTGGCTGCTCTGGGTAAATTGGCCGCGGGAGTGGCGCACGAGATCAATAATCCGCTAACAGGGATTCTGACGAACAGCAGTCTCATGCTGGAGGACTGCGGCGAGGAGGATGCCCGCCGTAGCGACCTCCAGACCATCGTGGATGAGACATTGCGTTGCCGGAAAATCGTCAAAGGCCTCCTTGATTTTGCACGGCAGACCCCTCCCCACAAGCAGCTGATCAATCTGAGCGAGGTGGTGGAGGACGTATTGGCGCTGGTGCGCAACCAGGCCGGTTTCCGTGATATAAGCGTTACCACCCGACTGGACCCGACTCCCTGCTCAATCATGGCTGATCGGGACCAGATGCGGCAGGTTATTTTGAATATCGTCCTGAATGCGGCCGAAGCCATGGCCGGGAGGGGAGAACTGGAAATCTCTTCCTCTGTCGAGCAGAAAGATAACGGCATTCGCCTCGCCATCCGTGACAACGGACCAGGAATTCCGGATGAGGTGAAAGGCAGGATTTTCGAGCCTTTTTTTACCACCAAGTCTACCGGGACCGGACTTGGACTCAGCATCGCGTACGGAATTGTTGAGAGACACGGAGGCGAGATTTCGATCACAAGCACCTGGGGTAAGGGCACCACTGTTTCCCTGACTCTTCCCCTCCATTCGGTTCTGAGCCATGCATGAAAGACAAAGACCTCGCGCTTTAGTCGTTGACGATGAGCTCTCAATCTGCAAGAGCTGCCAGAAAATTTTGCTTCGCCTCGGTTTCGACGCCCGGACCGCTCTGTCCGGCAAAGAAGCGTTGGCTTTGCTTCAACAGGAACCCTTCGACATCGTTTTCACCGATCTGAAAATGCTTGGGATGGGGGGAATGGAGCTTCTTGAGAATCTGCAGAGGCGCTTTCCGGACGTCGTATGCGTCGTCATCACCGGTTACGCGACGGTAGCCTCGGTCGTCGAAACCATGCGCCTCGGCGCGTACGACTACCTTCCCAAGCCGTTTACCGCCCAGGAACTGGCGGCAGCTGCCCGCAAGGCCTGGGAGAGACGCAAACAACTCATGGACCGCAAGGCTCTGCTGAGCGGCGAAAACGCCTGCGAGTTGCTTGGAATCATCGGCAAAAGCGCTCCCATGCAGGAGGTTTCCCGCCTGGTCCAGAAGGTCGCTGCCACCGACAGCACCGTCCTTATCATCGGCGAGACCGGCACCGGAAAAGAGCTCATAGCAAGGGCGGTTCACCAGCTCAGTCCACGTAAACTCGAGCGGTTCTTCGCGATTGACTGCGGGGCACTCTCCGGCGACCTTGTCCGCAGCGAGCTCTTTGGCCATGTCAAAGGAGCCTTCGCGGGTGCGACGGCGAGCAAAACGGGAGTTTTTGAAGTTGCCGACCACGGGACGGTATTCCTCGATGAGATCTGCAACCTGGACCTCGACACCCAGGCCAGGCTGCTCACTTTCATCGAGGAGGGAGAGTTCCTCCCTCCCGGTTCCACCCAGCCTCGGAAACTCGATGTCCGCTTGATCTTCGCCACCAACCGGGACCTGACCCAGATGGTTTCTGAGGGTGGTTTTCGTGAGGACCTCTACTATCGGCTTTGCGTCGTACCCATCTATCTTCCCCCCCTCCGGGAGCGCAAAGAGGATGTCGCTCTGCTGGCCTATCACCTGCTGGGAAAGGTCCAGGGCAGGATCGGCAAGAAGATTACCACCATCTCGGATGCGGCCCTTAAGCTACTCCAGGAATACGACTGGCCCGGGAACATCCGCCAACTGGAAAATGTCATGGAGTGGGCGACGATCACCTGCGACAAGGACATGATCGAGCCCAGTCACCTGCCTCGCGAGCTCTTCCGCCAGAATGTGGTCCGCCAGATGGCCGTCCCCCACAGCAATAACGAACTGCTGGCGATGAAGAAGAAACTGCGCGATCAGGCTATTGCCGAGCTCGAGCGGGTCTTCGTCCTGCAAGCCCTGGAAAGGAACGATTGGAATGTCAGCCGGGCGGCCAGGGAAGTCGGCGTCAAGCGTCAGAACTTCCAGGCGATGATGCGCAAACACCATATTTCATCGGAGCGATGAAACCGGACGAGACCGATCGCGAGGATACGACAGGATAGGTCCGAGGAGAGAGAACCATGTCAGACGCAGCATCGAGCTCCGGGCGATCAACCGAGATTCTGATTGTTGATGACGACGGCACTGTTTGCCGAAGCATCGAGAAGGTCCTTAACCGCGCCGGTTACAAGACGCGCACCTGCCTCTCCGTCTCGGCCGCGCTTGAGACCGTGCAGGCCAAACCTGAATTTGACCTGATTATTACCGATCTGATGATGCCGCGGGCGAACGGAGTAGAACTTTTGAAGATCGCTAAGGCCACTTGGCCGAAAATCCCGGTTCTCGTAATAACCGGGTATGCCTCTCTCGCGTCTGCGGTCGAGGCAACCCAGCTCGGCGCGGCTCACTATCTGGCCAAGCCTTTTACTCCAGACGAGCTGCTGGCAGCCGTCGAACGGGCGTTTGCGCCCCAGCCATTCACTGAGACTATGAGTGCGCCCGCTGTCGCTCAGCAGGATGGGGAACCGGCGGAGAGCATTGAGCTTGAACCGAACGGCCCGGATGACTTGACCGGGGC
>RPQK01000761.1 GCA_003819755.1 Acidobacteriota bacterium
CGGCCTTCGAGGGTATGGGCGCAAGCCGGGAAGTCCTGTTCGGTGCACTTGCGGAGCCTGCTCTGTACCTGGCGCTGGCCGCTTTGGTTCGACACACCCACACATGGGGATTATCTGAGAGCTTTCGAATTCTGTCTGAAAGAAACTGGATGGCGGTTGATCCGACGGTCGTGCTGGTCGCCGTTGCACTTTTAGGGGTGTTCCTGGTCGAGAATTGTCGAATTCCGGTTGACGATCCCAATACTCACCTCGAGTTGACGATGATCCACGAAGTCATGGTGCTGGATCATTCAGGACCGGATCTTGCTCTTATCGTGTGGGGATCGGCCCTCCGGCTGTGGGTGCTGGGAAGCTTGCTGGCGGGTATCGCTTTGCCTGCTGTCTCGTCAAACGCCTGGCTGAATATGGGTCTGTTCGTTATAGCGGTTCTCGGCCTGGGGATCGTGGTCGGCGTCATCGAGTCGGTGATGGCGCGGCTGCGAATGGCCGTAGTTCCGCATCTTCTGGTCGGCTCCGCCGCGCTTGCCGCGACCGCGCTGCTTTTGGGAATGAGGTAAGCGATGAAACTTGATTGGATACTGGTCCTCCTCGTTCTCGGCAACCTTCGGCTGCTGGCTTCGACGCGTCTTGGAGCCAAGATCAGGACCGTTGCGGCGCAAGGTGTGCTCCTCGGGCTGGTCCCACTCCTGGCCGGTGTGCATGCGCCTGGGCTTCGCGCCCTTTTTGTTGCCGTCGTCGGGATGACGCTAAAAGGAGTTGTTTTCCCCTGGCTTCTCTTCAGAGCGGTACGGGAAACAAGGGTCAGCCGGGATGTTCAGCCCTATGTGGGTTACTCGGCATCAGTTCTGATCGGAGTCGTGGGGCTGGCCAGCATGTTTCTCATCAGCGAGAGATTGGCCCCGTTTCCGGCGGGGGCGAGTTCTCTGCTCGTCACGGCGGCGCTTTTTTCGCTGTTCACCGGCTTATTTCTGATCGTCAGCCGTAAACGGGCGATCAACCAGGTGCTCGGTTTTCTGGTGCTTGAAAACGGAGTTTTTCTCTTTGGCGCCGGCATCATGAGTGAGACATCGTTGCTTGTCGAAATCGGCATTCTTCTTGACGTGTTCGTAGCGGTTTTCGTGATGGGAATCGCGCTTTTTCATATTAACCGGGAATTTGACCACATCGAGACCGACCGTCTCTCAAGTCTGAAGAACTGACCATGCTTCTTGCTTTGATTCTGTTACCCGCTGTGGCTGGCGCCGCCGCGTTTTTCATTCCGTCGACGGCCTTTCGCCGGGGATTGCTGGTCTTCGTGGCATTTGTCCATGCCGGCTTGACCGGCGTTGCCTGGTTTCGTGAGCCTGCGGCTGCGTTGTCCGGCTGGCTGCGGCTTGACGACTCCGGCTTGCTTTTCCTCAGTATCACGAGTGGGCTTTTTCTAGCAGCTGCGGTATATGCGCTCGGCTACCTCGCTGCCGAGTCAAAAGACGAGATGACCGACCTTGAGGAGCATTTTCTTTTCAGGAACGCTCCGGAGGCCGGCTTTGTGGGCTGCCTGCTCCTCTTTCTCGCTGCGATGACTCTGGTGACCGTCAGCCGGCACCTCGGGCTGCTCTGGATAGCGATCGAGGCGACGACGCTGTTCAGTGCTCCCCTGATCTACTTTCACCGGCACCATCGTTCGCTCGAGGCGACGTGGAAATATCTTCTGATCTGCTCAGTAGGAATCGCTCTCGCCCTGCTTGGCACCTTCTTTGTGGGAGTCGCCGCGGTCTCCGGGGGCGGTGCTCGATCGTCACTGGTGATCGACGAATTGCTGCAAACCGCGAATTCGCTCAATCCGATGTGGCTGCGAGCCGCCTTCGCCCTGATGCTGGTCGGGTACGGGACGAAAATGGGACTGGCGCCCTTGCACACCTGGCTTCCCGATGCGCACAGCGAATCGCCCTCGCTCGTCTCGGCCCTTCTCTCGGGAGCGCTGTTGAACTGCGCTTTTCTTGGGATTCTGCGGATGCAGCAGATCTGCACGGCTGGCGGGCAAGGGGAGTTCAGCCAGAAAGTTCTTTTAGCTCTCGGCCTGCTGTCCGTCGTGGTCGCCGCCGTATTCGTCGTCGGCCAGACCGACTTTAAGCGGCTGCTCGCTTACTCGAGCGTGGAGCACATGGGACTTCTAGCCATTGGTGTCGGACTGGGTCCGGCCGGCGTCTTTGGGGCTTTCTTTCACGCTCTGAATCATTCCGTCGCAAAGGCGATGTTGTTTCTGTTGGCCGGCAACGTCCTGTCCCGCTACGGCACGAAGTCGATAGTCCAGGTGCGGGGTCTGGTCAGAGCGGCGCCCGGCACCGGGCTCCTATGGGTAGCCGGATTCCTGGCTATCACCGGGACTCCGCCGTTCGGGCTGTTCTTCAGCAAGTTCCTTATCCTCAAAGCGGCTTTTGACGGGGGGCACTGGCTCGTCGGCGTGATGCTGCTGGTTCTGCTCGCGGTGATCTTCATCGCCATGGCCACCGCCTGCCTGGGCATGGCCCAAGGAATCCCGGATTCGAAGCAACCGCGGCCGGGACCCGGCCACGGCTGGCTCACGGTTGTTCCATCGGCAGCGTTGGCCGCTGTGGCCCTGGCCTTTGGGATAGGAATTCCCCCGGGGCTCGCCCACGTCCTCTCGGCTGCCGCTCAAGCGGTGGGAGGAGTAATCCTATGACCGTCCGACCCCTTCCGGCGATCGTCAAGAACGGCGAGCCGGTGAGCCTCAGTGTAGTCGAGCCGATGCGCTTCGAGGATTTCAGAGCCGGGATGTCGGACGCCGTGCAGAACGGCCTTCGTGTGGCTGCCTTCTTTGTGGTCCCGGGTCCCGGAGACCCCTGCCTGTGCTCCGTTCTTGCCGATGGAGCGACGGGCGAGCTCCAGTGGTGGGTTACCTGGGCGGAAGAAACGTATCCTGCTTTAACCCCGAATTGTCCGCAGTTTCACTGGTTTGAGCGGGAAGTTGCCGAGCAGTGGGGAATCCGGCCGGAGGGCCACCCGTGGCTCAAGCCGATTCGATTCCAGGCTCCCTACCGATCGGGGGAGCCAAATGACCGACCTCTTCCTTCAGTTACTGACTTCTTTAGCGTAGAGGGTGAGGAAATTCATGAAGTGGCCGTCGGCCCGGTCCATGCCGGGGTGATCGAGCCGGGGCATTTTCGTTTTCAATGCCATGGAGAAGAAGTCCTTCACCTGGAGATCTCGCTCGGTTATCAACACCGGGGCATAGAGCGGGCGCTATTGTGCGGGCCGGACAAACGGACCATCCACCTGATTGAAACGCTGGCCGGCGACACCACGATTGGTCACGCGACCGCGTACAGCCAGGTCATTGAGGCGTTGTCCGGCGTCCATCCTTCCCCCGCGGCAGAGGCGTGGAGAAGCGTAGCGCTGGAACTTGAACGCCTGGCTAACCACGCCGGTGATCTCGGAGCCCTGGCAAACGACGTGGGATACCTCCCAACGGCGAGCTATTGCGGGCGCATTCGAGGCGATTTCCTGAATCAGACCGCCCTTTTGTGCGGCAACCGGTTCGGGCGAGGAATTGTGAGACCGGGAGGTCTCGGCGTTGATGTTGCCGCAGATCTGATACCTGAGCTCCGCAAACGCCTCGACCTGGCCTTTGTGGACCTCCAGAACGCTGTCGAATTGCTGTGGCGGACCCCGTCAGTCAGGGCCCGCTTCGAGAATGCGGGCCGA
>RPQK01000762.1 GCA_003819755.1 Acidobacteriota bacterium
AACCGCGATCAACGTTAATCGTTTGCCGGACATCATTCCAAGCATCGCACGACCGGCGGCACTTGGCGAGTGACTTCCCCTCCGCCTCTCGCCGCCAAACCGCCTAACGCCAAGTTCAGCGGCCCCGCCACAACGCAGTCGGACAAGTGAACGAATCGTCGCGTGGCGGGGTCCGCTGGACGTATGTTAGGCATGCCCTGACCCACAAGCCGAGCCCTCTCGCGCTGGCTTGCTTTCAGGGCCGTCCCCATTTCCAAGCAACTGGTCCATTCATAGAGCCACAAAAAAACATGAGGCTATTTCTGCTTCCCGCCCTCCGCGTCCGAGAGCGATTTTCGTTCCAATCCCCGCAGAAGATAGGATCGGATTCTCTCGATGTTTTCCGGGCTACCGCCTTGTGCCTTGAAAATGATCTTCCCGTCCGGATCCAAGATTACATGTGTTGGACATCCGCGAATTGTGAATCGGTCAGCAAGCCCGGAAACGTGAGGCACGATTTCATAGCTAAATGCTTTGTTTTTCAGGAAATCGCGCAGGCGATTTTCATCGTCAATGGTGGAGATGGCTAGAAACCGTACCTTCCCCTGGAACTCCCGAACCAGTTCATTCAATCTCGGAATCTCTCCGACGCATGGACCGCAGGTAGTAAACCAGAAGTTGAGGACCGCAAAGCTGCCTTTGAGGGCATCCGAACCGACCTTCTTACCCTCTAAGGTAACGACCTCGAACTGAGGCGTTAGCCCTTTCTCTGATTCGCTTGCCGTATCGACCAACCGTCCTCGCAGGTAGGCGTGGAGTTCCTTCTCTTCACCTCCCTGCAACACATAAATCTCTTTGAGGATCGCCT
This sequence comes from Acidobacteriota bacterium, assembly GCA_003819755.1. GTDB lineage: Bacteria > Acidobacteriota > UBA6911 > RPQK01 > RPQK01 > RPQK01. Next base: position 848 of record RPQK01000762.1, read on the forward strand.
CGGCATCCGCCGCCCCCAGTCGATAAGCCTCAAGGCCTCTCTCCTCTGCCCTCGACAAGAAGCCCATCTCCTTCCAGATGCGAGCTTCGGAGGCGACGTCTTTCTCCCTATCGAAGGAATTGTATTGTTGGGCGAGCAAGGCATCCTCGAGTGCTCCAGCAAGGTGACCGAGTCTGAGACGCAGTTGGCATCTGTCCCGATACGGCAGTGCCAGAAGTCTGGCCCGATTGAAATTGACGTCGGGGGCAACCGGCTGGCGATACCCCAGATCGATCGCGTGCGTCAGCAATCGCTCTGCTTCTTCCAAACGACCTTCCTGGCGTCCGAGCACGAGGGCGAGAACCTGAAAGGGCATGCCGTCTTCCGGTTTTTGAGCGGACCAGGCTTTGAATAGAAGCTGCGCCGAATCAGCCGTTATTTCCGGCGCCCGCTCGATCCACCACCTGAGGTTCCCTTCCTGCTGGAACCCGGGATTTTCCGGGGCTCGATTGAGTACTCCCGTCATAAGGCGCGTCCATTCACCCATGGCTTCAGTCAGGTTGTCACTGTGGATCTTGTAGAAAGCGTCGTGCAGGGCACGAACGGTGTACGGAGATCGAGGATGGCGCTCGCAGAGTATCGTCAGCTTATCGAGTGCAGCCCGCTCCTCGCCGACGAGCCAACGACCGTAGGCCAGACTGGAAAGAAGTTCAGGGTTTTCGGGTTCTGATTCAAGTCGGCTGATTTCCGCTCGAAGTTCATCCGGGGAGATGTTGCGCATGGCAACGAAGCGCATTCCCCAAAGCTCGTGATAGGCCCACCACATCTGCGGGTCTCGTTCAAACTCTGCGCGCACATCCGCTTCCCAGTTCGCGCGGCTGTGGCCGCCTTGGTTCATGCCGAGGATCAGAGCACCCGGGGGCGTCTGGCCTGCGCCAGTCAGTGGGGTCAATGTCCCTTGCCTCAGGACATGCTCGGTGGTTATAACTCGATACCGGACCCGGACGGCATGCTCGGGAACCGCGAAGCGAGCGAACAAGGCAGATCCGTCCCGATGCATTGTTTTTGATTTGAAGTCTACGAGTCCCCGAACAGTTGCGGCGACCTCGGCATACACTACTTCACCAGGTCCGACACGGAATCCTCCTTGCTGGCGATCCAGATTCAGCCGGACTTCCATGGTTTCACCGCAGACAGGTGTTTCCGGGATGATGGTCACCTGGCCATAAACCGCCATCATCGACGATAAAAGCGGCAGGAAGAACCGGCTGACTTTCATTTGAACCTCCGGCTTTTGGGCACTTGTACCTTGCCGCTCGCTCCAGTGAGAAGCCTGGGATGGCCCCAATTACGCCCGTTCGTGCCCTGCAGGATCAGCCAAAGTTTAGCGGCCTGCTGAGGACGGTTCCATGGGCCGCCGGAACCTGAGCGGCGCCTCCACAAGCATACAGATGCGGCCAAGTAGCCAGCGGCCTAACGACGTGTTAGGCAGCCCCGAAGCACGATTTCGCCGCTTGAGTCTGCGCGGCCTGCCCGTTTGCGCTGTTTAGGGGTCCGCTGGAACTGAACTACTATCAGGCGTCGGCCAACGGGCCGTGACACACTTGTCGTGCTTCGTATTTCTAGCCCCCGTAGAGTAGTAGAAAACCAGGTGCGCGAGGAAGCCGAGATTTGAGTTGGTATCTGCAAGCGGCCGGAAAGTCCATTGCCGGGCGGCGTCAACCGCAGACTGCTTCAGCAACGGATGAGCGTGAACCACACGAAGGCACTGTACTTTGCCATCGGGTGACACCGCAATCTGAACCGCTACTGTACCCTCCAAGCGAGCCTGGCGTGCCAGTTCGGGCATCGTCGGTGGTTGGCAGTGTACGGCTTGGCGAATCGCTTGTTGAGTCGTCAGCGAGACCGGTCGTCCCTGTTTGTCCCTCTTGATCTGGAAGCCCTGATGACAAGGCCAGCAAAGTTCTTTGTCAGGGCTTTGAAGCACCAAGCCGATAACGAGAGTGAATAGCAGAATGCTCACGTCAGTTTAGACCCCGTTGTTGCTGGCCAGTGCCGCCTACGTCGAGTTCAGCGGCCCGCCCGGCCTCACCACCAGACGATCAATACAAGAAGCGCGAGGGCGGGTCCGCTGCAACGAATGTAGGCACGCCCTGAAGCGGCAGCCATGACTTGTTCGCGCTATTGATCTCTCACTCGTGACGCCGTCCTTCCTGGATCTTATAATCCGCGGGTATCGCGAAGAGTCCGGGATCCGGTTCAGTGCGCACGATGTCGCAGATTCTCATCCGAACTTCACCATCTACGATGGCAAGGATAGGAATGCCGCCCAGTTCTTCTGCTATCCACCATTCCGCCACCCCGAAGCGATAGCCCTGACAGAGAAGACCCTCAATCTCCCTACTGCCCAGTTCCTCCTGTTTCGGGTCCGTCCCTGGCTTCCCAATAGGAAAAAGCCCTATCACAGCTGCCGGTGGTCCGGCAGGATGACGCAATATCAGCATGGTCCTCTTTGAGTCATTCAGCACGAACATGGCGTTTTGAGCCGGGTCATATATCTTACGAAACATACAAAAGGTTTCAGAGCCGATCTCTATGAAGTGATCGATTCTAATTCGCCCGGAAGAATCTCTGTAGAGCTTGCTCGGAGTGCTTCGGACGGGCCCGGGCTCACACGAGGCCTCGTAATAAGATGCCTTAAAAGCTGTTGTGCTCAACTGAGTTCCTCCTGGCGGTTTGGATAGAACTGAGGCGCGCGCACCTTTAGGTCGAGAGTGACCACGTCCGCTCTTTCGATTACGGAGTGGGTTCCTATTTCGACCGTGGGTCACGTTTCCCCAGGCCCCCGTTTTCATCCCGG
>RPQK01000763.1 GCA_003819755.1 Acidobacteriota bacterium
CGACAGCCCCGCTTCATACCCGGGCGCAATTGGTATCTGAAGCTCGGTTAGGCGTGGATGCGGGCTTTCCGCGGGCGTCGAAACACCGGCGAACGGCTCTTCGCCCGGGTCGTTCAAGCCGGGCGCCAGCAGACTCCCCTCCCAAACATTCGTCCCCCGGGACCGAACGCGCAGGACAGCGAGAATCGCGCGCGGCGTCAGCTTGGAGGAATCCAGGTAGCGCGGCGCAAAGACCAGCAGTTGTATGGAAAGGTCGTCGACCAGGTAGCTGAACAGCGGAAAGACGGAACCCAATAACTCCACCTGTGCGCCGTGCGTGGTGGAGAAGCGGATAGGCCTCCCACCTTTCGGCATCAATCCGAAGGCCCAGGCACTTCCCCCCGCCAGCTCCTGCGACTCGAACTCCCGCCCGCGTCTCCGGGCGGGTGCCATCCGCGCAAAAACGCAAGGGTTCTTCAACAGTCCTGTTTGAGTGGCTGAGCAGACGATGCTGTTGTTGGTGATTTCGAAGGTCAGCTGGAAGCTGTGAGGCTCTTCTTCGCCGCTCAGGCCGTCGGCCAGGTAGTATGTCTTTGGATCTCGAGGAACAAGCTTGAGCCGGTGGCCCTTTCGGCCGTCACCGAACGTTTCGAAGCGTTCCTCGGTCTTGACTCCGAAGAATTTGCTTCTGGGGGCCTCGAAGATTGATCCCAACGAAGGAAAAGGGGAGGATGCAGGGTCCGAGTTGCTTGTTTTGCCTCCGCCAGGCCCACCGCTGAACTGGCCCACTCCAAATCCGGCCGCCGACACCCCGGCGGTTCTCAGAAAATCGCGACGACTCGATCCGTGTTTGCTCATGACGGGCGCCTCACTCCAAGCACTACGATTGTTCCTTGGGACCTCCGCCCCGCACCGCCCCTCTTTTGCGAAACTCCTGGGCCTACCTATCCGTGACCGCGACCTTGACCGTTTTTCCCGCGGCCAGGCTCGCGACAACACGGATCGAGTCCCGCCCGAGACTCCGAATCCTGGTCGCTTCGTACGGCTTCCCGTCGATCGTGGCCGCAGGCCCGGCGCCGAAGCCCTCGACAGGCAAGACCAGATCGAGGCGGCAGTCCTGGGCACCCTCTTCCGTCACTACGGCAACCACGCTGCTTCCTTCGCGTTCGTAGCTGACACTGAATCGCCCGCTCCCCATTTGGAAGCCGTTCCATGCGAAGCGCTTGCCAAGGAGCGGAGAGGGCGCGAACGCCAGCGTTCGGCTGGGCGCGTCGTAATCCACGCCGAGAAAGCGCGAGATGAAAAGGGCCGTGTGCACACCGGCAAACCAGCCGGATTTCCCGGGGACCGCCATGCGCACTGGCCTCTCGTAGTCCCACTGAGGCGGATTGCTGTTCCACCCATAGGGCCACCAGAAGATTGAGCCGTCGGCATCCGTGATTCGGCGAACCTCACTGTAATAGCCATGCTGACCGTAAAGTGAAGGGGCGTCGTTACCGATCACGATCCCCTTCATGTATCCAGGCGCCGTCGACGGCACCCGATCGGGCAGCGGCGTAGCCGGACTGCCGGACCAGGTAATGGCCCGAACCTTCGGCTGATAAACCAGGTTGTGCGGCGACATCGAGAAGCGCATGTAATTGCGATAGAGGTCATCATCGTAAGGCAGGAATCCGTAAAAGGGCATCAGGGTTGTATCCGATTCCTCTCCGTCGCTGATCAGGCGCGGCGGTCTCCCGTCTTTGTCCACCGCCTCGATGAACTGCTTGCCGAAAGGACCATCGATGACAGTCTTCCGAAGCAGTTCCTCGTGTACCTTGTCCGCGATCTCGGAGTAGCGTCGAGCGCTCTGAGCGTCGCTGAATACATCGCCGCACAGCCGGGAGTAAGCTTTCAGAGCGCGCCAGGCCACCACGTTCGTCCCTGTGTGGTAGTCGCCTTCAACCGCGCCGTCGGAAATGTACCTGGTCGGGAAGAGCCAGACGTCCGAGTCCTTCCGGGAAGCGATCATCTGGTCGAGCAGGTTCGACCAGTTTGGTCTGAGCTCGGGATGGCGCTTGAAGAAAGCCTTGTCACCGGTGTGGTCGTAGTATTCACCCGCCAGGACAATACTCGAGAGCGAAAGGCTCAGGGAGTGATTCAGGCCGCCCGGGAGGATGTTCCCCTTCTGGCGGACCCCGAACTCGCTAAACCACCGGATGATCGGTTCGGCCAGGGACGGGTCGAGGACCGTGATCGGCAGGCAGGAGTAGTAAGCATCCTTCATCCAGATTTCGCGCGTCGCCGGATAGCTGCCCCAATTCGTGCCGGCCAGCTCGCCGCTCTCCGACACCGCGATGCTTTGCAGCGCCTGCATCGCCTGGCGTTCGAAAAACTCCCCGAGGTAGTCGTCCCCCGGGGTTTCGACTCTTCCCAGCACCCGCCGGTAGTACGCCCACGTGTCCGCAAGCCAGGCTGCGCTGCCTTTCTCGTGAAGGGTCTCGAGGATTGGGTCGCCGGGCGCGTGGATGACCGTCGGCACCCACCGGCTTTCCCCGGCCGCAAGGCGAAACTCGACCGTCCGCTCGAAATCCGGGGAGTCCGAGAAACCAAATTCGAACTCGAACGGCTCCCACATATGGATGGGGTGTTTCAGGAAGTCCTGTCGCGTGTTGGCAAACAGGGCCGGCAGTTCGACCGTCCCTTCGAGTATCCCCGCGCCCCGGTTCTCGAGGAGCAGGCCATAGACGATCCCCCGCAACCGCCGAGCGCCGTCCGCGGAGACAGGTGCAAAAGTCACAAGCTGTACCACGAATCGGCCCTGCGGGTGCCGCAGTTCAGTGACAGGAAACAGGTTGTCGAGCAGCCCGGTGCGAAAATCCCAGTCAACCTGGGCGAGATCGTAATTGTTGTCGCCGATATGAATCTTGTAGGAATAAGGGCCGAAGCTGCTGTTGTCTTTCGCCATCCAGACACCCGGCAGACTATTGGGATGGCCGGCAACCCGGTATGAGTCGCGATAGATCGTAAGGTTCTTGATGGCGCCCTGGACCCCGACGTTGACGAGCGCCTTGTTGTTTGAGATATCGAAGGTCAAATCTTCCAAATTGCGCTCGCTGATGTACTTGCTCGCCGGGTCGCCCATTCGGTATTGACCTTTCGAGCGCTCGATCCAGAAGAGCTTCCCCCACGGCTTCCCGAGAATTTCCTTTATCTTGGCGCCATCGGACGACGTGGACGAGCCAACGGCCCGTTCTGCCCTCAGTGGGAGAAGACAAGCCAGGAAGACGGCCAAGACTATTGATCTCATTGTTCCCTCTTTGAGTCTGTAGCGGAAATCGTCCAGCCCCCCTCGGATCTCTCATGGCTGTCAATGTCGGCTTCGATCCAACCGCCATTTGAGAAGTACCAGGTAATGGTGTCTCCAGACTCCTCGCATTCTAAATCATAGGGATCATTTCCTCGACTCGTGTTCGTGGCCTGACCGTGAGTCTGGTCCCAGCGCGTAAGTAGTTTAGATACGACACCGGGCATGGGAATAGACTACATTTATGGAAAACTGGATAGAGTTCCTCTTTAAGATCCCCGGCGAATGCTCCAAATCGGTCCTTCCTTTGTTGGTGTTCCTTTCCTGCGGGCAGGCGCAGAACCTGAAATCCAATATCCCTTATGCGGATCCCGCGGACGAGCGCCAGGTACTGGATCTCTACACACCCAACGGTGCCCG
>RPQK01000764.1 GCA_003819755.1 Acidobacteriota bacterium
CCTTGCACGAGACCAGAAGGCGACCGAACTCGACCGCCTCTATTGAGAAACGACCGTCCTGGTCTGTCCGCGCGGTCCCACCCGTCGAAACCCTCGTGCCGTCCTGGCCGTCGGTAATCCACGCCTGGGTCAAGACCCGGCAATCCGGAACCGGCTGAGCATTTTCGGTGGTCACCCTTCCCACCAGCTGCGCGGCCTCGAGAAGGACGACTTCCAAGCTGGTCGTCCGTGGAGGACGTTCGACTACCTTTTGCAGATATCCTTCTGCTTTTACGATGAGCGTGATCTTCTGGTCAATCAGGTCGGGAATCCGCAACCGCGCGATTCCATCCGACTTCGTATGAGCCTGGATCATGCCCGCGTTCAGCCACGAAGTCCTGACATCGGCACTCGAGAGGGGCCGACCACCCCGATTAGTCACTCGCACCTCGAGCTCTTCGGCTCGCGGTAGTCTTACCTCGACGGTGTTCTTCCCCGGTTTCAACTCCAAGTGTCTAACCTGCGAAAGCTCGTTTTTCGGAAGAATCTCCAGCAAAACCGGACCAGGGGACAGGCCCTCGAAGAGGAAGCTGCCATCGGTGGAGGAGTAGCCGTTCCGTATGTCGGGAAAAAGAAAACCGGCGCCTTCGGCCCGCCCTCGAGGGGGCACAGTGACTTGAACCTGAACGCCCGCTGTTCCCTTCCCCTCGCTGCCAACCACACGGCCGGAGACCATTGAGGCGCGGCGACTGAGCACGAAATCAATTGTGGCGCCCCCTTTGCTCTCCGTAAGGATCACCTCCTCGCGGGCCGCGAAGCCGTCCATTTCGGCCCGTACCCTGAAGGCTTGGTTTTGGACAAAGTCCAATTCCACCCGATATCCGCCGCCCTTGCCAGCGAGGATTGTGCGAGCCGGCGGGACAGCATCCTGCGAGGAAGCGCCAGTGAAGATACGAAGATGAGCGCCAGGCAAGCCTCTTTCTCCGTCGGAAAGCACCCGACCTTTCAGGACGAAGACAACAGGGTCGCTCAATCGCTTTACGGCCGAAGGGACGGTGACGGAGTCGACCGGCTGAGGCGAAGGCGTGTTCGCAGATCCGGACCGGCTTTCGCGGTTCTTGGCTGTCGCCGGGAGCCCGCGTTGTGAAGAGATCCCTCGGACGAGCCCCGGTCCTGAACCAACCCGGTAGTGCCGCCAGAAGAACCACAGACCGACGAGCGCGATGATAATCAGAGCAGCCGCAATGAACCGCCCTCTGCGCTTGTTGGCCATGGCTCACTCTCTCTGAAAGGCCCGGTTAGCGAGCACGACTATCGGCAGATTCTGGGGACTTCGACGTATCCCCTACATTTGACAAGTCTAGTCCAACCAAAAAGGGAATCGCAATTGTGTGATTGGACCTGATTCCGGCTGCTGCGATGAAAGCCCGACCCGCTGCCTCGTTAGGGAAGGGCTTCGAACAGGATTTCATCCGAGGTTCGGATTGCGGAATCGGCCGCGAATCCCACCAGAGCGCCGATTCCCCCGCACACCCCGACTGTCGCAAATCCGATCCCACCGGCACCCGACCCCTCGTTTTGCATCCAGGGAGCCCAGACGGCCAAGGTGACGACCAAACCAGTCGCCGCACCGGCAACCAAACCCCAGGTAACGCCGTTTTTCACAGTGTCCTCCGGGACCGGTCTCACGATGCGCCGTACTTCGTCTTGGCGCAGTTCATGACGGGCACCGTCGGGAGTCATGACCGTCAACGCGGTAGAACCAGCCTGGACCGCCCGACCGTCCACCTGAGAGCCGTCTTTGAGGAGAACATTCAGCACGGTCCCTTCACGAACCCGGGCGACTTTGTCCCATCGACCGGGGATCACGCCGGCCCATAGTTGTGTGCTAATAAAAAGCGCGGCCAGAAGCGAGATGATCTTTTTTCTCTTGCTCATCGCGGCCTGTATAACATGCCCACTGGTCTCGGGCCAGTGCTAAAGACCTTCGACAGGCGATTCAGTATGCCGCCTGGGTGGTCTGCGGTCGCTGAATTCGGCGGAACCGATTGGTCCTCGTCCTTCGCTTGATGAAACTGAAATTAAAGCCCTGGCGTCCTTCCCCGCCCAGTGCCATTTACTTTTTCGAACGCGGGGGCGCGCAGCCATTTTGGAGTGCGGCGGCAACGAGAGGCCGACGCTTTGTCAGGCCTCGAGGCGACGCCGCTTTTCCCTGTGCACAATCGATCCGGTTCAAGGCTGATGCCGTTTGGCTCGATCCTGCATAGAGGAAAGCGGCGTCGCCTCGAGGCCTGATAAAGCGTCGGCCTCTCGTTGCCCTGCTCCTTATACACATCTCGAGACCGGGATGGCGGTGCGGGCGGAGGTCCGACAGAGCCGCAAGCGCAGCGCTTTTTGCGGACCGTCAGCGGACGGGTAGCGCGTCGGACGCGTGCCGGAGCGAGACCCATTCGTGCTGGAGGCACGCATCCGACGCGCTCCCCGTCCGCTGACGGTCCGCAAAAAACGCTGCGCTTGCGGCTCTGTTCGATCCTGCTGGTTCCGAGATGTGTATAAAGTGCAGCTCGTCGCCCCGCACTCCAAAATGGCCTGGCGCCCCCGCGCTCCAAAAAGTAAATGAAATGGCATTACCCTTCCCCGCCTGCCGAGGCTCAGCGATCGACGCCAACTCTAAGACCCAATGCCGGGTCGTAAAGATCATCTCCACTCGTCTCTGATCGGACGGCCGTCATTCCCACGAACCCGATATAGAGTCCGGCGTCCCGCTCCAGAGCTTCGGCGCAGGACGGGAAGATTCCCTTTCCGGAAAGCTCGACCGCTTTCTCGAAATCGCGCCAGTGACGCCACCCATCTTTGAGCGCCTCAACGTGCAGATCCGCTATGCGGCTCGAGTGGGACCAATGGGCTCGCCACCAGTCGGGGGTGTGGAAGCACCGACACTCCTCCTCCCAGAAGGGCTTTCCGTTCGACTGCGGCTCAGCCAGGTGAGAAGGGATACCGCTTTCGAAATCCCGCAGCAGACCGGGGACGACGATCCCAAGCAGTCCCGCGGGTCGCACGAAGCCGCTGAGATAGCCGAGATAGAGATCGTCAGTCCCGAAGTAGGTGTACGCATCCAGGGAGACTACCGCGTCGAAGAAGTCGTGCGGAAACGGGATTGCGTGGGCTTCAAGCCGCATCGGGAAGACCCGGCTCGAGACGCCGGCTTCCATCACCCGCCGCCAGTTCTGATCGGGGCCGATCCACAGATCGGCGGCCCAGACCCGGACGCCAAATTCGCGGGCCAGAAAAATGCTGCTCATCGCTCTTCCGCAGCCCAGGTCCAGGACCCGCATGTCGGGCTGAAGAGCCAACCGCTCCGATAGCCATTCAACCAACCAGAGCACGTTTGGGCCCATCTGGTTCTCGACCACCCAGTTCGGATCGTAATGATTCGACCTGGGGAACTCCGGCTTAACGAGTAACGATTTCCAGTCGTGCATGGTTCCCCTTCGCTATCAACCCGCCAATGGGGTGAAGGATGCCAGGGGTTCAATTTTCAGTTTCGTCCTCGTCCTTCGCTTGATGAACTGAAAATTGAAGCCCTGGCACTCTTCCCACCCGTTTCCCGCCTTCACTACCAGGAGATCCGAACGGCCTGCGGCTCGGTCAGCCGGAACTCGACTTTGCCGCGGCTCACGGAAGCGTTCACGTTCCCCTTTGC
>RPQK01000765.1 GCA_003819755.1 Acidobacteriota bacterium
GTTCTGAGTTCTTTGGTTCCTGGTCATTATTTCTCAGTCTCAGGTTCGAACCCAGAACCCAGAACCCAGAACCCCGAACCCCGAACCCCGAACTCAGAACTCTACACCACGATCCGCTCTTTCTGCGTGTCGAATTTCGCCACCTTGCCGTTCTTGAAGGCCCACATACCCATGATCAGAGGCGTCTGAGTGCGATAGGCGAGATCGACGCCCGAGAAGGTTTCGCGCTTACGCGACCGGCAGCAATCGAGGAAATTCTGCCAGTGGTCGACTTGATTCTGGTCCCGCTCGATCGGGAACCGCTCTTCCTTATCCTTCGCTTCGAGCGGGATGTAGACAATCTCTTTCCCGCAGACCGTCAGAGTTCCCTCCCACCCCCTCATGACCGGAACTCGGCTTTCGGCCCCCCGTCCCTGCTTGTCCGGATTGCAGAACGTGTTGCCTTGGGTTCCAAGTACGGCAACAGTCAAGCCTTCGGCATAATCGATCAGGAGATTGAATGTGTCCGGCACTTCGCGTTCCTCGTATCGAAACTTGCCGCCGGTCGCGACGACCGTGGCCGGCATGCCGAGGTCGAGAATGCTGATGACGGGCGTGAGCGAATGCGGGTAAAGATCGGTCACCGGGCCACCGGCGTAATCTTCGTACATTCGCCACCTGAAAAACCGGCTCACATCAAAAGCTCGCTTCGGAGAGTCGCCCAAAAACGCGTCCCAGTTAAGATCGGACCCGGGCTTGGCATTCGGATCATCGATGGGCATTCCCCGTTCGCCCCAGTCACCGACGCGGAAGTAGCCACATTCGACGTGGATCGGCTTCCCGATCATCCCTTTCTGGACCATTTGCTTCATCTGCGACCAGGCGGCATCGGACATGCCCTGGGTGCCCAGTTGGAACACCCGGTCGGACGTGTTCACGACTCGGTTCAGTTGCTTGATCAGATCGAACTGACGCCAGTGCGTGACCGGCTTTTCGCAGTAGACGTCCTTGCCTGCCTTGATAGCATCGATTGTCTGGTAGCCGTGAAGGTGATCGGGGGTGGAAATGCAGACGACATCGACGTTGCGATCGGCCAGCAGTTCCTGGTAGTCCGGGTACTGCCTGGCGTTTGCCAAACCCTCCGCCATTTTCTGCATGCGAGGCCGGTAGACGTCGTTCAGCGCGGTGATTTCGAGATTGGCCCCTTTGCTTTTCAGCCAGGTGATGCTCTGCAGGTGGCTGCCTGCCCGCGAGCCCGTCCCGATCAAACCAATCCCGATACGCTCGTTAGCGCCCAGCACAGGGCTTCTTGCAGAACCGACGGCAACCGCGCCAACCACCCCGGCAGAGGCACCTTTCTCCAGAAAGGTACGACGAGTAATGGCGTTCATGATGTCCTCCGTTTACCGTTAGACCGTTCACCGTTCACCGTTCTCCGTCCACCGTTCTCCGTTCTCCGGTTCCCTGAACGCGGAACGGAATAACGGGGAACGGCGAACGGTGAACGGGGAACGGCCTTACTGCAACCCGATCAACCGGCGAAAAATGCCTTTTCTTTCCTCGGCGCGTTTCTGCAGCAACAGCTCGAGTTCGCCCCGCTCAAAGAAAATCCCGGCGCAGAGAGTGCACACGTCGACGGTCACTCCGCTTAGATCGTTTTCAGTCATCTCGTGACCGCAACGAGGGCATTTAAGCCAGTGGAGTCTCTTAAGGTCCTCCTGCTTTCGCTTTTCCTCTTTGGCCATCTCATCTCGGATCTTGGCCTCTCGTTTCTTCCTATTCTCCTCGAGCAGCTTCTTCTCGTTTTCGTGGAACCATTGATCAGCGCGCCGCTGCGCCTCTTTATCGACGACCATTGACTCCTCCTCGTCCTCACATTCTTACACCGGGGCGGAGTGCTGACAAGGGCTGACGGCTGACTGACAGCTGACGGCTGACGGCTGACAGCTGACGGCTGACAACCGACAACTGCCGACTGAAAGACGTTGACGCAAGTTGTGTGGTTCGGTCAGCGGTCAGCCGTCAGCGGTCAGCTGTCAGCCGTCAGCCGTCAGTTTTTTCTCGGCGTGTCAGGCTTATGCGCGTAAAATAGCGCGAGCACGAGGAGGTTATGAGTCCGAACGATCCGCGAAGCTACTCCGAGTTGCTGACCGAACTGGAATCCGGGGTCGAGTGTGCCCGATCAAACGCGGTCCGATCCATCAATCGCACGGTGATAGAGCTCTTTTGGAGCATCGGACGGGCGATCGTCCAGCGAGAGGAATTCGAAAGCTGGGAAAGCGGGCTGGTTGACACGATTTCCAAGGATCTTCTGAAGAAATATCCGGGGAGCCTCGCTTTTTCGGCCGAGAACGTCCGCCGCATGCGGAAGTTCTTTCTGGCTTATACGCGCGAGTACGTGGAGGCGGCCCAGCCGGACGCCGAGTTCGACGCCCTGAATCTCCCTGAAGTTCTGACGCAGCTTCCGTGGCGTTACAATATCCTCCTGATGGAAATTGTTCAGGATCCTGCCCATCGCCTGTGGTACGCCGAAAACGCTGCAGAACAGGGCTGGAGCCTGGAGGTTCTGGAGCATCAGATCCGCGAGGGGGTGCACCGGCATGCAGGCAGGATAGGGGCGTCAGGCGCCGGGTCCTCGCCCGATTTGACCCGCCAGATCCTGGCGGATCCGTTCAACGCCGAGTTTATAAACCTGGCTTTTGGCTAGTGTCTGCTGGGGACTCCGCTCGTCCCCTATAGTGAATCCCATCTCTGGGGATGGGAGCGGCGCTCATCAGGAAATGGGCGCGAGTTCAATCGTTTCTTTTGGGGGAAGGATCTCTATGGGTATGCCAAACTACGGCGGACCGACACCACCGCCACCATTGCCTCCGCAGTCGAAATCAAACGCGACAACTGCTCTCATCCTCGGAATCGTCAGCGTAGTCTGCTGCCAGATTCTCGGTCCCGTTGCCTGGTATATGGGAAACAAGGAGCTCCAGGCGATACGAGCAGGGGTGGCACCGATAACTGGAGAAGGATCCGCCAAGGCCGGGATGATCCTCGGGATTATCGGTACAATCCTGTTTGCTCTCAGCATTCTGTGGATTCTCTTGTGGGGCGGCTTGGCCGTTATTGGAGGGGTCTTCGGACAGCGCGGTTATTGAGAGAGTCTGTCGACAGGAAACAAGTGTTGAGTTGGGCGGCCGTGGGACTGGCCGCCCTCCTTGCTTTCGCCGGCCTTCATTTTCTGCAGTTCTCCAACGAAGCCAACAATTCCCTGTGCTTCAGCCGGCGATTCCTTAACTTCTCTTGTCCCGGCTGCGGTCTGACTCGGGCTTTTGGCGCGCTCGCAGATTTTGATCTGCGGGCCGCGTTTATCTATCATCCTCTCGCACCGATTTTCTTTCTCGAAGGCGTTCTGATTTGGCTCGGCTGGGGCCTGGTCCTGGGCGGAGTGTTGCGCAAACCCTCTGATCGCGCGGTGAACCGTTGGCTCTTCCTTCAGCTTGGCCTGCTGGTCGTAGTGTGGGTGGTGAGACTGACTGCGGGAACGCTGCCGCGGTGACGGCGGTTTGAGCGACTGCCACCGACCAACACGGACTGACACGGACCGGCACGGATTAATTCATCCACGAACCAACACGAACGAACACGAACAAAAGCGCTTTTGTTCGTGTTCGTTCGTGTTGGTTCGTGGATGAATTA
>RPQK01000766.1 GCA_003819755.1 Acidobacteriota bacterium
CGCTTTCCCGGTCGGCATCGGGTCCACGTCCATGTCATCCGAGAAGAAGAAGGCCTGTATCCCTTCGGCCGTCGTCTTGAACTCGAAGCCAACATTGGCAAAGTTGCCGGATTCCTCCAACAGGCCCACCCATCGTCCTTCAAAACCTGAACCAGAGGGACTTGCGGCCAGCGTGAGCGTCAGCAGGACGCACAACGACAGGCATGCCAGGGCACCATCCGACCGCAGAAAGAAACGACCCGGTTTCATGAACACCTCTCCTTGGGAATAACACTTGGGTACGGAAACCTCGGTCGGTTTGTTCCCCCCCGCGTGTTCGCGCTATTCTTCAAGTGATACCTCATAGGCTTCCTTGATCTGATTCTGAAACGTTGTTGCTCACACCCAGTGCGAAAACGTCCGAAAGGAGAATCCGAATGTCAGAACAGGAGGCATCTGACAGAAGCACCACGCCGGCCTGGTCCTTTCGCGTGGCCCCATCCCTTCATCACCTTCTGACGACACCCGCCTCTCGAGCGGCACTCCCATTTCAGCCAGGTGCACCTCAGCAGTTGCCCGATCCGGTCTTCCCGCAGCATCACGGCTTGCTCATTGCCGATGACTCCCGGTTGAGCAAGCGGCGCATGGATGTCGATCCGTATCGGCGCGGCTGGTCCGCGCCACTGATTTACAGAGTGCTTCGCGGGTGGCTGTTTCCGTACATCAAATCGCGCGTCCTACCCGGTGATTTCCACCCGATCATTGCCTACTTGTTTACCGAGTGGAAATGCAATTTGGATTGCCAATACTGCTGGGCATTCGATAACCGGGTCAAGGGGATGACCGAGGACACAGCCAAACGGTCGATTGACTGGTTACACTCGACGTCGTGTCGCGTCCTGGCCTTGATGGGTGGCGAGCCGCTTCTACGGCCTGCCTTTGTTCACAAGGTCGTCTACTACGCAGCAAAGAAGGGATTCTGGATCTACGTTCCAACCAACGGGCGCCTGATGAAGCCCGCGGTCATCGATCGGCTGGCTGATGCGGGCATGGCGGTCGTCAATCTTGCAGTCGACGTGGTTCAGGAGAAGCCCGGACTTCCCAAAGGCTTCAACGCCATTCGTCCCTTTTTCGAATATCTGGTGAGGAAACAGTACAAGTACGGTTACATCGTCTTCTTCAACATCAACATCTGTCGGAACAATCTTGAAGATGTGCGGCAGTTGACGGAGATCGCGCATGACTACGGGCTGATCACGGATTACCACATAAACGAGTCGCCGATGATCGCTGAGACCCATTTCAAGCACCTGGACGAAAACAGCACGTTTATTCGCCGCGAGGATTGGCCGCACGTGGAGGAGACCATCGATTGGCTCATTGACAAGAACCGGGGGGGCTACAAAATGGTCAACTCGATTCAGCGCCTGGGCCAGATGAAGGATTTCATACGGGGAAAGCTCCAGGAGTGGAACTGCCGGGCGGGACAGAACGTCGTCGTCATCCGCGTAGATGGCACGCTGGCGCCCTGCTTCCCGATGTATTCGGCGAGCTACGATTGGGGCACCGTCGAAAACCAACGGTTTGACGCCCGGCAACTCGGTGATATGAAGAAAGACTGCCAGCCGCACTGCTTCTCGACCCTGAACCATAACCTCGCCTTCTGCTATAACGACCGCCGCGTGATTCGCTGGGGCATACGCCAGGCCTTGCGTGGCTTTCAGGGCGTCAGTGGAAGTTTCGACCAGAATTCAGAAGATTGATTCTGGGCCTTCCCCGGGTGGAATCTATTTCGTCGGAAGTCTTCTCAAACCGGCAGGCCGCCTGACCAGGAGCCAAAGCTTCCAGCACGCTTGCCTGCCTGAGCTGCTAAAATGCTTGGGCATGAATCGACGAGTCTTCCTTGGATTGGCTGCAGGAATGGCAGCAGGGACGGGGTGTGTTTCGCGCCAGCCCGACCTTACAGCGAATCTTCCTCAGATTCCAACAGGCCGGCTGCCCCAATGGCATGGTTTTAACCTACTCGAGAAATTCAACCACGAGCGCAACCGGCCGTTCCTGGAGTCCGACTTCGAAACGATAGCCCAATGGGGATTCAACTTCGCGCGCTTGCCCATGTCTTACCGCTGCTGGACAGAACCTGAGCCCTCGAAGTGGTTGGAACTGCGCGAATCAGTCTTAAAGGACATCGACAGTGCCGTCGACTATGGGCGCTCCTACGGTGTGCACGTCAACCTGAACTTCCATCGCGCTCCGGGTTACTGCGTGAATCCGCCGGCCGAGCCCCTGGATCTGTGGAAAGATTCGCGTGCGCTGGATGCGGCCTGTCACCACTGGCGGGTATTCGCCCGCCGCTACCGGGGAATTCCCAGTCGTCGACTCAGCTTCGACCTTCTCAATGAACCGGCGAAAATCGATGAGGAGACTTACGTTCGGGTTGTGCGCCGCATGGTCGAAGCGATTCGTGCGGAAGATCCCGACCGGCTGATTGTGGCGGACGGAATGGATTGGGGAAACACCCCGGTGCGGGGATTGTCCGATCTCGGTCTTGCGCAGAGCACGCGCGGTTACCGGCCGATGGCCGTAAGCCACTACAAGGCGTCCTGGGTGGCCAACTCCGACAGATTCGAGCCGACATGGCCGTTCCAGGAGGGCGATGAACGGTGGGACCGGGATCGTCTGCGAAGAGAACAGATCGAGCCTTGGCTCGACCTGCAGGTGAGAGGCGTGGGCGTCCACGTAGGCGAATGGGGGGCCTTCCGTTACACCCCTCACCATGTTGTCTTGGCCTGGATGAAGGACCAGCTTGAGCTGTGGAACGAGGTCGGTTGGGGTTGGGCCCTGTGGAACCTCCGGGGCTCGTTCGGTGTGCTGGATAGCGAGAGAACCGATGTGCGGTACGAGCGCTATCGCGGGCTCCAACTGGATCGCTCGATGTTGGAACTGCTGCGCAGTGCCGGCACCGTTTGACCGAGCTGACCCGGTTACCATCCCATCTGAGCTGAGGCACAAACGGAAGAGTCTGAGGCGTTCCTCGCCTCCCTCGAGTCTCCGCGTCAGGCGGGGTTCACCGACCAGCAGGACCGGATCTATGTCTGCTTGGCCGGGACTCGCTCCAGCTTCTCGAGAATGGTTTGCAGCACGGTTCGGCGGTCCTTCAGTTGGTCACGAAACTTCTGCAGGTCAGCGTGGTAGATCTCCTCTGAGAGCTCTCCCAGTCGATCCTTCAGGACTTGCGTGAGCTCGCTGATTTCCTCTGGACTCAATTCGATCGGCATAAAGCCTCCTTCGGTGGCCAACGCCGCTATCAGTTCGGGCGCCGGGGCCGGTGGGCGGCAACTTGGCGCAAGCCGGAGAGAATTCGGTTCTATCAAGTGTCTATGGTCTCAGTATGTCACAAAACGGACAGCGCAGCTGATTCGTCGGAAGCAAACGTACGTAGGGTCTTTTCGCCAACTGACCGCGGGAGTTAACAAGGGGAGCGGGAGTTAACAAGGGGAGTGTCCCCTGGATTTCGCTCCAGTTAACAAGGGGAGTGTCCCCTGGATTTCGCTCCGGAATTTCCCCTCGAAAAACAAGTCGAGTCTCTGCGTTGTCTACACTTACGTCAGCGAATTTCGGTGGCGGGCTGGCCTCGAGATGGGGCGGGCATGTCGCGGCCAAACGCCGCGAACCC
>RPQK01000767.1 GCA_003819755.1 Acidobacteriota bacterium
AGCTATTTGCGGCATTTGGACCTGCGGGCGGAGGGGCGGAGGTGTGACAGGGTGACAAGGTGACAAGGTGAGCGCAGGTATCCCTGTCACCCGTGTCTCCCCCCTCTCCCGCTTTCCCTACTCCCCTTCTCCCCTTCTCCCCTTCTCCCCTACTTCCCTACTCCCCTTCTCCCTTGCCCCCTTCACCCCTTCCCCATGACTCTGTTACTATCGGCCCGGCAATGGCACTCAACAAATGCCGGGAATGTGGGCGGGATATCAGCGACCAGGCGATGGCCTGCCCGCATTGCGGAGCTCCCTTTCCGGCCAGGGCTGACTGGATGGGGTGGGGCGTCGACAAGGAGTTGGGACCAAGAATCTTCGGGTACCCGTTCGTGCACATCGCGTTCGGACGAGATGCGCGTGGCCGGCTGCGCGTCGCCAAGGGCGTGATAGCCATCGGGCAGTTCGCGATCGGAGGTATCAGCATCGCCCAGTTCGGCGTCGGACTGATCGGCGGAATCGGGCAGATGATCCTCGCCCCGCTTGCTCTGGCCCAGTTGGCCGCCGGATACATCACGGTCGGTCAGATTGTCATCGGCTATATGGGCCTGGCGCAGGCCGGACTTGCCGTACATTTGTGGAGCATGCACCGGGCTGACCCGGAGGCTGTTCGGTTCTTCAAAGAGCTCTTCTACACGATCCTTCAGCTGATTGGTCAAAAACCGCCGGCCGAACGGGTTTAATCAATCGCCCCAGACGCCGTTGAGTCCCCACACCACCACCGGTAAAATCGAGTTAGACCGCCTGCTTTTTCTATGGTCAATCTTATCTTCTCGATGCTCAAAGATACGGTGAATGAATTCATCGAGGATGACTGCGCCACGATGGCAGCCGCTCTTTCCTACTACACGGTCTTTTCACTACCGCCGTTGCTGGTTCTTGTCATTATGGTGGCAAGCACTTTCGTCGATCCCGAGGACTTCCGGGGTCGCCTTCAGCAACAGATGGGTTCGTTGGTCGGTGCGCAAGGCACGGAGCAGATCAAGGTGATGATCGCCCAGGCCGACAAACCCGGCAGCGGTGGAGCACTAGCCACAATTCTGGGGGTGGCGGCACTGATCTTCGGGGCGACGGGCGCCTTCGTCCAGCTTCAGGCGGCACTCAATCAGGCCTGGGAAGTGCAGCCGGACCCCAACCGGAGCACGGTCCGCAACTACCTGTTGAAGCGGCTGCTCTCCTTCGGGATGGTGCTGGCGCTGGCATTCATACTGATGGTTTCACTTGTCGTCAGCACGCTGGTTTCCGCTTTTGGCAACGCGTTGGCGGCGTTCTTGCCTTCCGGAATGTCGGCCTTGTTCCTGGAAGGTTTCAACCAGACGGTATCCCTCGTTGTGTTCACGATCCTGTTCGGAGCGATTTTCAAGTTTCTCCCCGACGCCATCATCTCGTGGACGGAAGTCTGGGTAGGCGGCTTCGCAACGGCCGTCTTGTTTGTGCTCGGCAAGATCCTGATCGGTCTATATTTGGGAAACAGCGATCCGGTGAGCGCCTACGGAGCAGCGGCCTCTCTGGCTGTCGTGTTTGTGTGGGCTTACTACTCTTCGATGATCCTGCTCTTCGGTGCAGAGTTTACTCAGGTTTGGGCAAGGCGTTACCGCACCGAAATCCAGCCCGAGCCGGGCGCGGTGCGGGTCGTTCGGCAGAAATATGTGAAGAGGGATTGACCCCGGGGACTCGGGCGAGACGCCCGCGCTCCCCAGGGTCAACTCAAAATCCGGGTTACCGGCCTCGGCGCGGGCCGCCCTCGAACCGCATGGGTCTTTCACCACCCTGCATCCGGTCCTTTGTCCTTTCCCGCACCTGGCTCGCCTTTTCCCTCTGCTCTGGAGTCAGGAGCTGCCAGATCTGCGCCTGGACTCTTTCACGAGACACGATGGTCTGGGCCACAAGGTCACCCTGTTGCTCCGCCAGCTTCGTCACCTGGGCCTCGTTAAACTGCCCGTCCTTGGTGACTTCGTTAAGTGCCTGCCGGTTTTCGCGCAGCTGCTCGTGAACGGGCTTCATGAGTTCCCTTTCCGCCTCGAGAATCTTGCGGATTTCCGCCTTCTGTTCGTCGGTCAGGTTGAGATGTTTGGCCATTCCGCCGAGGAACTGGCCACCGCCAAAACCATGGCGCGGACCGGGACCCTGGGCAAATACACCCGCCCAGCCGATAACAAGTAAAGCTGCGACAACCAATACTCTATGCGTTCTCATGTTCTGCCTCCTCGCTGGCATTGTTTTCTTACTCACACTTACTTATACGGACCCAGACCGGGAACGTGTATCAAGACTTGTCAGAAGCCTGTAAAGAATTGTAAAGACGGCTGAAATGCTCAGCGGGCAAGAAACAGCTGGCCGGCCAGGGCGGAGAGGGCAATGAGCAGGCTGACTGCCACGAGAATGATCTGAACCTTGCGCCCTGTCGCAACGGCCGATTTCAAACTACCGAGCTCCTCCCCGAAGGCAGCAAGGCGACCCTCCAGGGTCTCCAGGTTCTGCTTCAGATCGTCCTGACTCTTGATAAGGCTTTGAAATGGGGCGAGAGCGGAAAAGGTCGAGGAGGCATTGCCGCCGTCGAACAGTGACTGGTCCATAACCCGTTTGGCGGCGAGCACTTCGCGCATTCCCGCTTCAAAGTGCCTCTGATGGATCCTCTTCTCCTGGTCGTCCCCGGGCTCCAGGCTCGCCATCTGAGCCGCCTTCAGCACCCCATTCTTGATATCCCCGCCGCTGACTGCGAACTGCCTGGCCAGACTGCGAAAATCGACGTCGGGTGCCAAGGGAGTTTTCTGCGGGTGCAGTTGGACCTTCCAGATCAACTCGCGCTCTTTTTCGGTCGGCAGCTCGAACAGGATGTGTGTCCTGATTCTCCGTTCAAAAGCCGGATCGAAATTAGCGGCCAGGTTCGTGGCGAAGATCGTCACCCCGGGAAAATGCTCCAGTTCGCTCAGGAGAACATTCACAACCGCGTTCGCTTCACGCTCGTATCCGTAATTCAGGGACACAAACCGCCGGGAAGCAATGGCGTCAGCCTCGTCAAAGAAAAGGACAGCGTCCTGCTCGGCTGCGGCTCGAAACAGGGAAACCACGTTCTTACCGGTCTCCCCGACCCACATTGACTCCAACTCTGCGTAGCGGACGATGAGCAGCTTCTTCCCCAGCGCGTTCGACAGGGCTTCCGCACAAATGGTCTTCCCCGTGCCGGGAGGACCGGCGAAGGCAAACGCCAGCCCCAACCCGTCGATATGACGTTCTCCCAGCCCCCAGTGGTTGAAGATCAGCTCGTGTTTCGCGATTTGAGTCAGCGCGTATTCGAGCGAACGGAGCGTCGCCACCGGCAGGATAACATCCTCAAACGTCCTGGTCGGCACTATGGCTTCTACCAGATTGCGCTTTGAATTGGAGGTCAGCAGTTCCCAAAAGCCCATCGTCTAAAACGGCCGCAGAGGCGGTCAAATCAGTATAGCAGGTCGGAGGAGAAGGCTGGGACCAAAGGACCCCAAGTGCCACAAAGATCACAACGACAAGAAGATGTCTTTCAAATCTTTCAGGTCCTTTTGGCCCTTTCTATGCCCCCGTCGACCAGCGCCCCTATAATGGAAGAAGCTCCCGAAGCACCACCCGCA
>RPQK01000768.1 GCA_003819755.1 Acidobacteriota bacterium
AGAACTGGAACTCGTTACCCGTGGTCAGGTTGTCGAAGTAGTCGTTGTAGGTGCTGTCGCGGCGATACACGCTGCCGCGGCCAAAAATCTTATGCCTGTCGCTGATCATGTGGTCGACGCGCACGTTGTGCGTGTAGTACTTCGCGACCTCGAGCAGGTTCGGCTGCACGAAGTTGTTCCTGCCGTCCGGGTCGCCCGTCTGCAGCGGATCCGGGAAGTACTCGAGGATCTTCTTGGCAACCGGGTTGATCAGACTGGCCGGAATGATGTTTCCTTCGAACTTGTCCTGCTCGTACCGGCCGGCCGTCGCCGCCGGGCGCCGGGTAAACGGGTTGTAGATCTGATACTTGGAGTCGAGCTTTAACAGCGCTGAGAAATCACCGTTCTTCATCGCGGCCGTCGGCACGGTCGGCGCTCCGTTATTGCGCGGCCGGGATTCGTGGATGCCTTCATAGCCCCACATGAAGAAGGTCTTGTTGCGGCCGTTATACAGGCCGGGGATCCAAACGGGACCGCCAAATGACCCGCCCCAGCGGTTGTAGTCGAACTCACCGCGCGGCTGACCGGTCCGATTCGCCCAGAAGTCATTAGCGAAAATGCCGGGGGCCATCTTGCTCCAGTAGACGGTGCCGTGCGGTTCGTTCCCGCCTGACTTCATGCTGATGTTCGTGACACCGCCCTCCGTCTGGCCGAAGCTGGCATCGAAAGTCGCCGTCTGCACCGCGATTTCCGCCACGATGTCGGTCGGGGGAACATAAGACGCAATAACTTCGCTGGCGTTGGCCGTTGCGGTCGCCACCACGCCGTCAATCGTGACATCGCTGCGGTTTGCCCGGGTTCCGTCCATCGAGTATCCAACGATGTGCGTCGGTTCGAACGGGCGGTCAAGTCTTGGGTCTCGCGTGAAACTCGCACCCGAAGCCAGGCCGATCAGGAAGAAGGGGTTGCCGTGGGGCAGCGGCAGATCCGCCACCCGGCGGGCATCGATTACTTGTCCGACCGAAGCCGAAGCGGTGTTGAGGAGGGGTGTTTCGCCGGTAACGAGAACGGTTTCCGACTGCTCCCCGACCTCAAGCTTAACCTCATACTCCAGACGCTCGTTGACGCGCAGTTCCACGTCGTCCGCCACGTAGGTCTTGAAACCCGGCATGGTCACTTCAATTTTGAAGAGGCCGGGAATCAGGTAGGTGGCCTGATAGAGCCCAGTGTCGTTCGTAACGACTGAGTTGACGGTTCCCATGGCTTTGTTCGTGATTTTCACTTCTGCTCCGGGAACCACTCCGCCACTGGCGTCTTTGACGACGCCCATGATCGTGCCTCGGGCCTCCTGCCCGAAGACAGTCTGTACCTGAATCAGCCCGACCAGGCAGATCAGGACAAACAGTAAAGCCGTCCTCTTGCTTGCAGTCATCGCTTCCTCCTCACTTACGGTTACACGCCTGGGATGCCAGTAGCCTTTGGTCTAGAAATTTCGAAAGACTTACGCCAGGTCCTCCATCGCAACCGGATCCTGGTCCGAAAAATCCTGATTCTCACCCCCCATCGCCCAAACGAACGAGTAATTCGACGTCCCGGCGCCCGCATGGATTGACCAACTGGGAGAGAGGACCGCCTGTCGATTGCGCACCATCAGGTGCCGCGTTTCGCCTGGTAATCCCAGACAATGGAGAACCACGGCTTTTTCCGGAAGATCGAAGTACAGGTAGATCTCAGAGCGCCGCTGATGAGTGTGAACCGGCATGGTGTTCCAGACACTGCCCGTCATCAGCTCCGTCAGTCCCATCACCAGTTGGCAGCTCCGGACGCCGGCCGGGTGGATGTACTTGTAGAGATTTCGCCGATTGGCAGTCGCCGCGTCACCCAGCTGCAGCCTCTCCGCGTCCCGCTGCCTGATCACCGTGACCGGATACGAAACGTGGGCCGGATAGCTCACGATGTAAAACGCGGCCGGATCACGCGAGTTCTGAGAGGCAAAGGAAACTGAAGGGTTCCCCCGGCCAATGTATAGCCCGTCGCGGCCTGGCAACTCGTAGGGCGTTCCTTCCACCTCGATCAGGCCGGGCCCGCCCAGGTTAATAACCCCGAGCTCGCGCCGCTCTGTGAAGTAGGCCGCGCGCAAAGCCCGGCTGACGTCCAGCGTGATCGTGTCGGCGCCGGGCACGGCTGAGCCGACAATGAGGCGGTCCTGATCGGAGTAGACGAGCTGCAGACACTCGGGCTGAAAAAGGCTGTCAATCAGGAAACGGGCCCTTAGCTCCCGGCTGTTACACCGCTCCAGGGTGTCCGGGTCCGTCGCGGGGAGGACCCGCAGCTGACCGGGGAAGGAGCGGGCTGCCATCAGTTCTTCACGAATTTGTTCGCCAGTGTGTTTCGTATTAAGAGACGCCATATGTCTTATGCCGAGAGTGATACCGCAGGTGGGTTCGGGAAGTCAAGAATTTTTTTGCTCGGGAGCTGCGAAACTGGACTTGACAGGCAACCGTGGTATGGTTATCAGCCATGAAACTGATGGACATCCGAGGAGTGATACCGCCGGTTATAACGCCGTTCAAAGAAAACGGAGACATTGACTTCAATGCGCACGTCCGGAATATCGAATCGTGGAACGCCTGCAGTCTGGCCGGGTATCTCGCCCTCGGCTCGAACAGTGAAGCCGTCTACCTGACCACCGAGGAGAAGATCGAATTGCTGCAGGTGACAGCGAAGAGTGCTGCGCCAGGCCGGATTATCCTCGCGGGAACCGGCGCGGAATCGACCCGCGAGACGATCAGCCTCACGAACGAAGCCGCACGGGCCGGCGCCCAGGCGGCCCTGGTCCTGACTCCCTTTTATTACTGGACCCGCATGACGGAGCCCGCTCTTATCGCTCACTTTACTCAATTAGCCGATGCCGCCGACATTCCGGTCCTGCTGTACAACGTGCCCAAGTTTACTCACCTGAACATCTCGCGCCGGGCCGTTGAGGTACTCAGCCAGCATCCAAACATTATCGGGATGAAGGACAGCTCGGGAGACGTCGCCCAGCTGGCTTCTTTCCAATCGGTCATACCGGCCGGATTCAACCTTGCTGTCGGCACCGCCTCAGCCTGGTATCCGGCCCTCGCTTTGGGAGTCACGACCGGTATCCTGGCCCTCGCCAACTGCTGCCCGAAGGAATGTGTGGAGGTGCAGCGTCTCTGGGAGGCCGGGCGCAACCAGGAAGCCCAGGACCTCTACCGCCGGCTCCTTCCTGTCAACACGGCAGTCACGGCGACTTTCGGGATTGCCGGTTTGAAATTCGCAGCCGATTTGCTGGGTTTTCGAGGCGGAACCGTGCGAAGCCCGCTCCAGGAACTGACTGGCGAGGAACAGTTGAAGTTGAGGCAGATTCTGGTGGTTGCGGGGCTGCTGGGGAGCTAGGAAACGGCATTAACGAACACAGCCGTAAGCGTAGCGTTTTTGCGGAGCGACCCGGCCCGTGCGGGTAACACCCATTCTCACTGATTGGGTGTTACCCGCACGGGCCGGGTCGCTCCGCAAAAAACGCTGCGCTCACGGCTGTGATCGTTAGCGCGACCCTCACCGCAGCTTCCCGCCGGCCCGCGCAATGCACTCCCGGGCGGCGATCAGCATGGGGTCTATGAAAGGCACGCGGACGTCTTCGGCCCCG
>RPQK01000769.1 GCA_003819755.1 Acidobacteriota bacterium
CGAGTCAATCCGTTCTTGTTGTTCATCCAGGTGTTGGCGTTCAGTGCCTCGTTCCTGTAGAACCATTCGAACGAGCCGTGGAGGTCGTTCGTTCCTCCGCGGCTGGAGTAAATCAGCGCTCCGCCGTTACTCTGCCCGTACGCTGCGTCGAACATGGTTGTCTGCACTCGCACTTCCTCGACCGCGTCTCCCGGGAGGGAAACGGACATGGCGCCGAACTGTCGAGGCATGGTGATCGATCCGCCATCCACGGTAACCGCATTGCCTCCCGTTTGGTCTCCGCCGCCATTTACGGTGAACTGGTGCTGCTCACTGCTCGAAAAGCTGCCGCCGCCGCCGTAGACGCCCGGCGTCAGCTTCGCCAACTCGACGGGGTTCCGGTTGGGAATGTAAAGGAAATCCAGGAATTTTCTGTCGACGACCTGAGAAATCTCGGCGGTGTTCGTCTCTAGAATTGTGGTGTTGGCGCTGACCGTTACAGAGTCCGCCGATTCTCCGATTTCCAGCTGGATATGAATTGTCAGCCGGTCTCCGGTTCGAACCGTGATCCCCTTCATGACCTGTGTTTTGAACGCGGGGTATTCGACGGTTGCCGTGTAAGTTCCGGGTTCCAAAAGCGCGACGAGGTAAGCACCTTCGTCGTTGCTTATGGTCTCTGTCTGGACGTTGGTGGCATCGTTCACCACCTTGATGCTGACGCCGGGGATTACGCCTTTGGAGGCGTCGGTGATTCGTCCCTGGATCGATCCTCGGTGATCCTGGGCTTGCGTCAGCAATGAAGCCCATAAGGGAACAAGCAGAACAAACAGTAGATATTTCCCGATTCTCATCGCGCTCCTCCGTTGAAGACCCGCTTCCGACGGGTTTGGCTGACGGTCGGCCTGGGATGCCCCCGAAAGTCGGCTCATTCTTCATCGGCGGAAAGAAGAGAATCAAGTGTGGAGCGGATGCGAGGCAGTTGATAACCGGTTACTATCCGTCGGAACGTGTTGTAAGATAGCGCCCAAATGAAAGAGCTTCCGGAAGAAAAAACTGCTCTCACGCAGGAGTTAGATCGTATCGTGAAAAGCGAAGCCTTTCGTTCTTCCGAGTCTCTTCGTCGCCTCCTCCTCTACCTGGGGAACAAATCACTCGCGGGGGAAGCTGGCGACCTGAAGGAATATGTCGTTGGGGTGGAGGCGTTCGGGAAGTCCTCTGCCTATGATCCTCAGCTGGACGCCTCGGTTCGTATCCAGGCGGGAAAGCTCCGTCAGAAACTGCAGGAATTCTACAGGACCGAGGGGATGGAAGACACAGTGGTGGTGTCTTTACCGAAGGGTCATTTTCAGCTCGACTTCGAGCTCCGGTCAAAACCGCAGGAGCGCCAGCAGCTGCAGAGCGTCCCGCGTAAGTGGAAAATTGCCGTGTGGTCGCTCGCGGCCGCCACCCTGCTGTGTTGCTCCTGCATTGCTTACTTGTTACTCAGCGTTCCTTCTGGAAACCAGCCCGACGGGAACGGGCGGTTGACCGCCGACTTGCGTGCCATCTGGGATCCGGTTCTGAAGGATGACAGGCCTCTCGTAGTCGCCGTCGGGACCCCGCTTTTCACGAAGATCGGGCAAGGGTTCTATCGAGATCCGGCAATCAACGAGTGGAATCACTCGGCGGTGCCCAGCCACCTGGAACGGCTGCGAGACACATTAGGCGCCACGACACTGATCCCGGCCCCGATTTACACAGGTATCGGAGAAGCCACTGCGGCCTTTCTGCTTTGCAGGCTGCTCTCGTCTGAGAAGGATCTGGAGGTCAGGCGGAGCAGTGCGCTGAGTTGGGACGACGTCAAAGAAAACAACATGATTTTCGTTGGTTGCCAGAAGTACAACCTTCAACTCCGCGACCTGCTCAGTCAGCAGGACTTCTTCATGGACGGCAACCACATAACCAACCGGCGGCCGAGAAAGGGCGAGCCGCATTCGTTCACCGGCACCTGCCCTCCCGATTCCGCTTATGTGACACAAGACTTCGCTGTCGTCACCAAGCTGCCGAACGTTCAAGGGCGGGAACTGTTCGCACTCGCGGCCAGCTCGACCGAAGGGACCTGGGCGGCCTCCGAATTCCTGACCAATGAGATCCACGCCAGGGAACTTGTCTCTCTCCTCCGCACGCCCTCGGGGGAGATGCCCGATTCGTACCAGGTTGTGATACGGGCGCGCTTTCGGGGTCAGGTGCCGTTCGAAATGGCCATTGTTGCCGAACGCGGGGCAAGTCCGGCAAAGAGCGAGGCCACCGACACCCAGACGCGACGCTGAGCCGAACATACGGAACGGCCGGCCGACAAAGCGAGATTCAGGCGACAAAAGCAAGAGCGTTACGCCACAATGGTGGTTCATTCCCTGCCTCTCCAGGCTGCGCGGATCTCATCTTGCCGGAAACAAAAAAGGCCGCCTTGCGGGCGGCCTTTGATTGATGGCGTTGGTTGCGGGGGAGGGATTTGAATTGGCACACCGTGTTGCCTCATTAGCTGGGGTTCCGCCAAGGCCAGGGAGTCCATCGGGCGAGCGCTACGTTCCACTGCCAACTATGCAGCCGCCTGACCCCAGTATTCAACGTCAAGAGTGACCAGACGGGAATCAGTCAGGATTAGGACCCATAAGCGGAGGTTGTCGATGAACTGGACCGGAAGCCGTGCTCCGATTCGTGAAAAAGCCCCAAAACATGGTCGATCCGACGATCCAGCTCGGGGGGTGCCCATCGGCGACAAACGCAAGGCGCAAGCAGACTTGTGTACGACTCTTCGTTTCCCGCCCCTTTATAGAGAGAGAGTGATTTTCCCAGAGCCGCACCCAGACTAAGCGCTTTTCTTGCAAAGCGTTAGCACACTGGGTGCGGCTCTCACCCGGAAAAAATGTCACTAAGGCGCTCGGAACAACTTATGCGTGCGTATTGGCGGCAGGCGCGACGCATCCAGGAAGGAGAGCCGATCTCGGCTTTGATCGGCCTCTCAGAGCTGACACGTAAATTCCCTGACCTACCAGATGTTGTCTCTTCGTTTTCGTTCAGCGTTGCACACATCAGTGCGGCGACCGTCACGAATCCGAAAATCAGTCCGGCCCCCAAGGGGCTGCACAAGCGCGCACTGGCCAGCCCCCCAGCCACGGCGTCGTCGAACTACCGGCCGAACAGAGCCACCGCTTCCGGGGCTGCTGCCTAATCACGGTCCGGACTCTCCGAGCACCAAGTCCGGCCACAATCGACAAGTTACTTGATCGTCCGGAACACCATGGTGACCAGATTCTGGTCGCCGAGTTCTTTGTAGTAGACATGGACCGGAGTGCCGGGATCGTAGCTTTTCTGGCCCGTGATTGTCGCGCCGTCAACCAGGAACTCGCGTGTGCCCCACTTTGACGTCACCTTGAGTTTTTCCAACGTCATCGACTCGATCGTCCCGTAGAAGTCGTAGGCCTTGTCTCTACCGGGCGACTGTTTCTTAGCAGGCGGCTGACTGCCGGCCGACAACGAATCGGCGGGCTTCCATGCCGGCCCCGCCTTGCGCTCGGTCGACGCCATCTTCACGTCGAAATTAACGAAAGCGCTCAGTGTCCACCCCAGGTAGTTCACGTCAGTCGGGATCAGCTCGTCCTCGACCACGTCGTACTCGCGACGCCAGA
>RPQK01000770.1 GCA_003819755.1 Acidobacteriota bacterium
CACGACCAATCCCAGCCGTGATCTGTGCTCACCGCAACGGCCGCATCGCTCCGCAAAAGACGCTCCGCTCAGGGCTCTGTTTCGCTGGGTGGCGGTGCCTCCGTCAGCGCTCCGCTACTTGAGGGAGCGGTCCCGAGATGTGTATAAAGTGTGTGGAGCGGCGGGTGTCTAAGATTGCACGGCTTTGAGTCGTTAAGTCTTTGGACGGCCTCGCAGGCCAAAAGTGGAGGGTTATATGGTATCGAGTTCGAGCCGGCGGATCTTGCTCAGCCTCGTGCTTGTGTTCTCCCTCGTCCTTGTTTCCGGGACGGGAATCTTCCTGGCAAATCAACAAAGCGGCGGGAATCGGACTATGACACAGTCATCCAACCCAGACTGGGCGGACGTGGAGCGACTTGTTTCCGCAGATCAGTTCAACGACGCGCTCACCGTTGTGGATACCTTGCTCGAGCAGGCACGCAGCAAGAAAGACACAGCCAACTGGACCAAGGCGCTGGTCCGCTCGGTCCAATTGCGAATGGGACTGCACGGGTACGAAACCGCGGTTCGCTTTCTTCGCGAACAGCCTTGGCCCGAGGACCGCGTCAGCCGGACGGTGCTGGGCCTGTACTACGCCCAGGCTCTCCAGACTTACTACACGGGCTACTCGTGGGAAATCAGCCAGCGGGAAACGGTAGGCAGCGAACTGCCGCCCGATTTGAAGGCGTGGACTCGGGATCAGATTTTCTCGGAGATGCGCCGAATCCACGAGGAGCTGTGGAGAGACCGGGCGCAGCTGGGAACGGAACCCATCAGCAGCTTGTCTGAATACATCCAGCCGAACGATTATCCGGCCGGGATTCGTGACCGGCTGCGCGACGCCCTTTCCTACCTCTACGTGACTCTGCTCGCCAATACCTCCTTTTGGAAACCGCAGGAGGAGAACAGTCTCTACCAACTGAATCTCGCAGATCTGACAGCAGATCCAAACGCTGCCGCAACCCCTGATCCGGTCAGCGGTCAGCAGTCAGCGGTCAGTACGTTCCCTCATCCCGTAATCCGAATCGCAGACGTTCTGAAGGAGCTGGAACGGTGGCACGCGGCGGCCGGACGCCGGGAGGCGAGGCTCGAAGCTCGGCTCGAACGGTTGCGCCGCCTGCATGCCGCTTTTTCCCAGGAAGAAGACCGGCGCGAAATCAAGTCGGCCTTGGAGCAAGTCCTGAGCCGAAACACCGATGTTCCCTGGTGGTCGATGGGGCAGTCGCTGCTGGCTGAGATCGTCCGCGAAGAGACGGACCCGGGAAGGCTGGTGCGGGCGCGCCAGATCGCCGAGCGTGGGTACCAGGCTTATCCGAAGTCGATAGGCGGACAACGTTGCCTGCATCTCGTGAAGTCCATCGAGGCGCCGGAGTTTCACCTGGCGGCAATGGCCAGTGACGCTGCCGGAAAGCGTTCGGTCCAGGTCACCCATCGGAACGCGCCTCGACTCCATTTCCGGGCTTACCCGGTCGATCTCGCGAACCGCCTGGCTTCGGCCCGCGACTACAATCTTCTCCTCAATTCGGAGGAACAGTGGAACCTCATTAGATCAGGGAAGCCCGAGGCGGAGTGGGTTCTGGACCTCCCCGCGACCCCCGATTTTGAGCTCCACCGGACCTTTGTCACTCCACCACTGAGCCGGCCGGGGTACTACGCCATCGTGGCCTCCACCGCAAAGGGGTTTACGAAGCAGCTTAACCAGATTGAGTCGGTTAACTTCATCTTGACCGACCTCGTGCTCCTGACTCGGCATCGTTACAACGCCAGAGACTTCGAAGTGCAGGTACTGGCAGGAAAAACCGGTGAACCGATCGTCGGGGCTGAGGTCGATGTCTACCGCTACGACTACCAGCAAGGGCATCGTCGGGTGAATACGATCAGGACGGGCCCGGCGGGGGCCGCTCGCTTCGAGTTGTCGCGGCAGCCCGCCTCACGGTACGGCTACGACGCGTATTTCTTACTGGCGCGGCACGCAGGTCACGTCGTCCTCAACCATGACAGTATCGTGCTCGATCCCTACGAGAGGCCGCAGCTGGACTCCCGTTGTCTCGTCTATACCGACCGGAGCGTGTACCGGCCCAATCAGAAGCTCTTGTGGAAGATTCTGGCGTTCAGTCAAGGAGACCAGGAACGGTTTGCCCCAGCGACGCGCTCCCAGGTGAAGGTCAGCCTGGTTGATGCGAACAACCAGGAAGTCGAAGCAGGAACCGTGACAACCAACGAATTTGGAACTGCCTCGGGCGAATTCCTGATTCCATCAGGCCGAATGCTGGGCCGCTGGTATGTCCGCACTTCATTCGGCAACGGCGCCGGCATGGTCCGGGTCGAGGAGTACAAGAGGCCCACCTTCGAAGCCTCGCTCAAAGATCCTGAATCGCCTTTGCGCCTGAATCGTCCGGCGGTCGTGAAGGGTGAGGCCCGATACTATTTTGGCCTTCCTGTGACCAACGGTTCCATCTCCTGGAGGGTCACGCGAGAACCAGTCTATCCCTGGTGGTGGGGCTGGTACGGATGGGGCGGCTCAGGCGGTGGGACGCAAACCCTGGCGGTCGGGACTTCGGTGCTGAAACAGGACGGCAGCTTTGAAGTGGCGTTTAGCCCGCAGGCGGACGAGCGCGATGCGAAAAAATCGCGTGAGATCAGCTATCGGTACAAGATCACCGCCGATGTGACCGATGAAGGGGGCGAGACGCAGACAGCCGAACGCGCTTTTCGAGTCGGCTTTGTCTCAGTCGAGGCCACCATTAGTCCAAAGCGCGAGTTCTTCCGAGAGGCTTCGCCCGTCTCGCTCTCGGTATCCAGGACGAATCTTGATGGAGTTCCGCGTCCGGGAAAGGGCTCCTGGCGACTGGTCTCTCTCCAGCAGCCGGAGAAAGCCTTGCCGCCCGCCGATTTGCCAGTTGCGCGGCCTCGGACAGAGAGCAAGGACGCAGACCTGGAGTTTCGCACCCCTGGCGACCGCCTGAGACCCCGGTGGCAACCTGACTACTCGGCCGAGAGAGAGATGCATTCCTGGGCAGACGGAGCCGAAAAGGGACACGGCGACGTGACGCATGATGCGAAGGGCCAGGCGGCGGTCCAGTTCGATCGCCTCGAACCCGGGCCTTACCGTTTGCACTACAAGACGACCGACGACTTCGGCGTCCCCTACGAGACCTTTTCGGAATTCGTGGTCGCCGGTGGCAACACCAGAGTGGCCCTGCCGGCCCTCTTTGTTGCCGAAGATACCAGCTGCAAGGTCGGCGAAAGCGCCGCTTTCCTCGCGCTCTCGGCTCTCCCGAACCAGCCGATCTTCTTTGAGATCTATAAAGCCGGACAGCTTCAGCAACGGCGTCAGTTGATCAGCGGGCGCGATCGTCCCCTGATTGAAGTGCCGGTGACTGAGGCAGATCGAGGTGGTTTTGCCGTCCGGCTGGTCACGGTGATTGATCATCAACTGATCTCGTGGGAGAGCAGCGTCTTTGTGCCGTGGGACAACAAAGAACTGAAAGTCGAGTTCTCGACGTTCCGTGACAAGCTCCGCCCAGGCGAACAGGAGACGTGGAAGATCTCCGTCAAGAGTCCGGCGGGGAAGGAAGTTGGCATCAAAGCGGCCGAGGTGCTGGCCTATATGTACGACCG
>RPQK01000771.1 GCA_003819755.1 Acidobacteriota bacterium
CCCTTTGCCCCTTTGCCCCTTTGATCCTTTGCCCCTTTGCCCCTTTGCCCCTTCC
This sequence comes from Acidobacteriota bacterium, assembly GCA_003819755.1. Classification (GTDB taxonomy): domain Bacteria; phylum Acidobacteriota; class UBA6911; order RPQK01; family RPQK01; genus RPQK01. Next base: position 56 of record RPQK01000771.1, read on the forward strand.
CTTCGCCCCTTCGCCCCTTCTTTTTCCCCCTTTCTTCTCAGCGCTCGAATCTCACGCGCACGCAAATTACTTCCGGGCGACTCGTAGTTCGCACCGGTGTGCCCCAGGTGCCGGCGCCGCAGGAGACGTAATACTGGGTGCCGTCTTTGCGCAGGTAGCCCCAGTCCTTCTCGTATATCTTCCCGGTGATGAAGTTCAGCGGCAGAAGCTGCCCGTGGTGTGTGTGACCGGAGAGCTGGAAATCAACCCGGCTCTCGGCCGCATGCTCCAAATGAAACGGCTGATGGTCGAGGAGTATCACCGGGCCGTCAGGCCGCGCGCGATTTATCAATGCTGGTAGGGCCAGGCGTTCCCGACCGGTGACCCATTCGAGGCTCGGATCCTCGCGCCCGATGATCCAGAGCCCTTTCAGGTTGACGAAGTCGTCACGCAGCATCCTTACCGCGTGGTCAGCGAGATACCGGCAGGCCTTTTCGGCGTTGCCGAGATATTCGTGATTCCCTGTGACGGCATACACTCCCAGTCGGGAGCGGAGTCGGAGGAGTGTCTTGCCAAAGTCCCGCTTCAGTACGGGCTCCACGTCCTCGTCCACCGTGTCTCCGACGAGCAGCACCAGGTCGGGGTCCGTCGAGTTGAGGAGGTCCACGATCCGGCCCAGTTTCTCCGGGCCCATCGTATTGCCGATATGGATGTCGGAAGCAACCGCGACAACGAGAGGATTCGGGAGGTTGGGCGCGGGGCGGCCACGTAACGGAACCGTGATTTCCAGGTTCCGAAGAGTCGGCTTTTTGGCATTGGCGAAGCCGCCGGCGACAAGAAGAATGACGAGACCGCACAGGACACTCCCGGTGATCGTTACTCCAATGGCGCCGAAACTACGGACGCCCATAAATCGGGCGAACAATCGGAACAGATCCACCGCCGCCAGCAGCAAGACAAAATAGAGCAGAGCCGCGAGCCAGAAACTGCCGAGCCAGACGAGGGTGCCGGTTACCGCGTTGGGTGCGGCTCGTTCTAGAAATCGGCCCGCAGGAAAAGCGAGGACAACCATCAGGAACAGCGGTAAGTACAGGCCGCCGAACGCCGAGTTGGCCGGAAAGAGCCAGCGTCCGCGGACAAAGACGTAGTAGCTGGCCGCCCCGTAAACCGAAAAGAAGATGGTGAAGACGACCAGAAAGCGCATCTGGGTTCAATGGTAGGCCAATCCCGTGCTCTTTCGATAGGCCCCAGGCGATTCGGCCTGCGCAAGGTTACAATAAGGTCCGGCAGGAAACTGGCATGCCCGTGACGATTCGTATTGCCGAGGAAAGGGATCTTCCCGCGATCGTCGACATTTACAACCAGGCGATCGCTCTCGGGAATGCAACCGCGGATGTAACGCCCTTGTCGACCAGGGGAAAGGCCGGCTGGCTGGCTGAGCATAAGCCCACGAATCACCCGGTGTTCGTTGCCGAAAGCGCCGGTGACGTAGTGGGCTGGTGCAGCCTGAGCCCGTATCGCCCTGGCCGCATGGCGCTCCGCTACACGGCGGAGATCAGCTACTACGTCCACGAGGATTTTCGAGGAAAGGGAATCGGGTCGCAACTGCTCGGTCACGCCATTGCCGAGAGCCCGAACCTCGGGATCAAGACCCTGTTTGCGATCCTGCTCGACATTAATATCCCCAGTGTCAGGCTCTTGGAGAAGTTCGGATTTGAGAAATGGGGCCATCTGCCCAACGTTGCCGATTTCAACGGCAAGGAATGCGGGCATCTTTACTACGGTTTGCGTGTGAAGGCCTGACCCTGATCGAACTGAGGGGCCGCTCCTGCCTAGCGAATGCTTAGCCGGTGGCCGAATCCGGATACGATCGAATCCTCGGTCGACTGGGTGGCGCCTTCCTCCGAATAGGGGATTGTCAGCCGAAACGTGGCGCCTCGCCCCGGTCTGCTCTTGACCTTCAGGTCGCCTCCCAGCCGTGTTACACGACTCGAGATCTGGGGCAGGCCGAAGCCCTGATCAATGCCGGCCGGATTAAAACCCCTGCCTCGGTCGGAAATGGTGATTTCCAGCCCGGTCGGAGTGTTGGTTATTTGCAGATCAGCGTGGCGCGCCTTACTGTGCTTGACCGAGTTGATCAGCAATTCGCGTATAGATTGAAAGGCGAAGTCCCGGATTTCGTCGGGGACCATGAGAAAGCTGCCTTCTGCCTCAACGCTGACGTCGAATGAATAGGCATCCTGGAAATACTGGACCAGCCAGCCGATGGCGGCAAACAGGCCGGCTTCCAGGACAGGGGGGCTCAACTCCTTGCTTAGGGACCGGGTTATCTCGATTGATTGGCGCAGCAGTTGGAGGGCGTGGCTTATCTCCGTTTCGAGCTCCGTCTCAGGCGGGACTCGGTTTCTGACCGTTTGAAGATGCCACAGGCTTGCGAGGAGGAGTTGCTGCAGATCGTCATGCAGGACCCGGGCAAGCCGGTCCCGCTCGCGCTGTTCGGCGGTGGCCAGTTGAAGCGTCGTCCGGCGAAGCTCACCGGCGCGGGTCGCGAGGTGTTGTTTGGTTTCCTCAAGCTCCATCCTCAGAGTGTCGTTACACTCCTGAAGATCCTTCGCAGCACTCGATTCAGTGTAATCGTCATCGCTTGAGCCGACCGGAGCAAGTCGGTTCGTCTTGTTGCCGATTCGTGTCTGCTGCAATTGGCGAGACATCAGGATACCTCCAGTGGTTCATCGGATCTGTTCCCTCCTCTCCCAGCTTTCGACGAGATGCAAGGATTGTTGAACCCTTCAAGCGCTCCCCCGAAGCTACAGAGCCAGCATAGGGAACCGGGCTCACTTCTGTCGCGTCACCGTTCGTCCGATTTGCGCCATCCGTCGTCTTTTCCTCCTAAACTCGTGTGGAGTGAGTCCGGTTACGCGCCTAAACCGCCGTTCGAAAGTCCGCATGCTTTGGAAACCGACCCGAAAGGCGATGTCGAGGACGGGATCGTCCCTGGTGCTCAGGAGTTCTTTGGCTTTCTCAATTCTGAATTCCGAAAGCCAGACCGAGAAGGGGATGCCAACAGCCCGGCGAAAGAACTTGGAGAAGTACTTTCGTTCCAAACAGGCCGCAGCCGCAGCCGTTGCGAGGCTGATGCGTTCCGGGTACGTGCTTTCTACCAGATCCTTGACTCGATGAAGTCGCAGGTCTAGAAACGGGTCGAGCGGGCCCGCCAGAGAGGAGTCGGCCAGGCGTTCGAGGGCGGCTAATTGTTCGTCCGTGGGCTGAGAACGGCCATCCTCGAACGCCGCTACTTCCTCTTCGCTGAGTTGAAGATGTGTTGCAAGCTGTTGCCGATTCCACCCGAGTTTCTCTCGGAGCTCGCGGAACTTGTCTGTAGTGACCATGGTAAAACCTCCCCCACGCGTCGTCAGAGAACCGAGGAGAGGACCCGGGCACAGACGGCAACTCGAACAGCAAGTTCGTTGGGATGTTTACAAGTAGCGCATCCCGCCGATTGCCTTTCTTGGAAACACCTCTATCGTAGTGACACGACCGCGTGACTGCAAGCATTATTAGTTTAGCGGGAGGTTGGTGCCGGAGGGGGGATGCGGCGAAGGCC
>RPQK01000772.1 GCA_003819755.1 Acidobacteriota bacterium
GACTTAAAATCCTGTGGGGGTCACCCCCCGTACGGGTTCGATTCCCGTCCCGGGCATTTTTAGATTCAACCGGTTACGAACCACCATCGCTTGGTCGATCGGGCTATTCGACCGCTGTTTCAGCCTCTGTCGCCCGCTTTTCGCCCGGTGGTGGCCGTAAACTTTAAGAAGAATATCCGGCGGCGAGGATAGCTCGATCCCAGTAGGACAGTTGCCAACGTACAGCCGCTTCGATTCACGGTTTGTCAATCCATTCAGCTGCAAAAAGTCAGTATAAAAAGTCAGTATTACCGGCCGGAAATAGGACAATCTCCGCCTTCCCGGTACCCAGTATGCAGCACACCCCGAATAGGTTGCTCACAAGCATCGGTCTCACGACGGCAGTGGCCCTCGCAGTCTTCGCAGTTCTGCCAGCCGATGAGGTCTGGGTGGCTGTTCCTCTGCGGACGGCCGCGCAGAAAGAGGCGGGATTTGCCGGCGGAGAGATGGGGCAGATGGCCTTCAATCTCGGCAACGATCTGACGGTCTGGAGTGTCTCGGTCCACAGGATGGCACCGCCTGGCTCGGCACCGACCATGGAAGCTTGGAGCTTGTCAGGGTCCACAAGGGGAACTACTGAGTCGGCAACTCCTGCGAATCGGATGAATCCTGTGAACATTCCCGAGGAGGGCCGCCGGGAGCCTCAGGACCGGGCGCGCTCTCGGCTTTTCGTCTTTGTTGGACGTAGTGTGTCGAATAGGCGGCTTCGAGCCTCGGGTGCCGGTACTTTGAGAACCACAAAAGCGGCTTCACCCCCTTCCCCCATTTCTTGTAGACCGTGCGGGACGGCTTGAGCCCTCGGTCCTCAGCGTGCAGGGCAAGGATCTTCAAAATACGGCCTGTCTTGGACAGGTTGCAGTTTATGACTCGCTCAAGATATGGGACCCGGCCAAAGCGCCAGTCCTCCAGCTTCTCCCGCTTGAGCAGGTCCATTCGAATAAAGACTTCAACGGGCGCCACGATGGAGCCGTCACACAGAATCTGATTGACCGCTGTCACGACGCGCTTGTAGTAGGTATCCCTCCGGTAGCTCGCCCTGGTGACCTTCATACTCGGGCGTGATTATCGCACGCCTCGGCGAGCGTCGACCGGTGAAACCGGTGTCGGGCGTTTTCGGAACGACGTCAGGCCGACCTTGCAGCGATGAGTCCGGCCAGAGAGTCGGCCAGGCGATCGAGGCCGGCCCGGTCGGGAAGGGTGACGGTGAGCTTGAGTTGGCCGGTCTCGTCCGTTTCTACACATTCCGAGAGCCGCGCCCTAAACGCTTCGGCCAATTCCCGTTGCGGCTCGGAATCGGGAGCCGCCGGCAGCACCTCGGCAAGAAACTGAAACGCGGCGCTCAGGAGCTGTCCCCCTGCGGAAGCGACCTTCTGGCGCCGGGCCAGCCGCTCGGCCTCCGCTTCCCGGGCCTTCCGTTCCTCCTCGTCGGCCGAGACGACCGGCTTGGCACCCAGCAGCAGCTCCAGCCGCTGCTTGAGCTCCTCGTAACCGCTCTCGAGGTTCACGTCCTCTACGTCGCTTTCCTGGTCGAGCGCGGCCATCGACAGTTGCTTCTTGGCCGAAAGCGTCAGCAGCAGGTTTTCCTCGATGGTCGCCTCCGTAATAAGAATGTAGACCTGCACCCGGCGCTTCTGGCCCATTCGATGCGCCCTGCCGATCCGTTGCTCCAGCACCGCCGGGTTCCAGGGCAGATCGACGTTGATGACAGTATTGGCCGCCTGCAGGTTCAGGCCGGTCGCGCCCGCGTTGGTCGTAATGAAGACCCGGCATTCCGGGTCTTCCTGGAACTCCGCCACCAAAGCTTGCCGCTGTTTCTGGGGAATCGACCCGTCCAGGCGGACGTACCGTAACCCCTGCCTGGACAGCAGCCGCTCGATCAGTCCGAGCATCGTTGTCCATTCCGAGAAGATCAGGATCTTGCGATCGGGCTCAGCGGCCAGCTGGCCCAGCAAGTCGTCGAGCGCCTCCAGCTTGCTCGACTCTCCGGGCGGCTCGTGGTCTGCCAGGAACGTACTGTCGGCCGCAAGCCGGCAGGCGAGCAGCGACTTGCGCAGGCGCAGGAGGTCCATCTCGGTGAGGTAAGGCTTTCGGACGATCATGCTCACCACTTTCAGGTGCGCATTGTGAATGTCGCTTTGCTTCTCGGTCGGCGCCACGCGAACGATCTCGGTCGTCCGTTCGGGCAACTGCTGCATGACACCTTCGCGGGTGCGGCGCAGCATGACAGGTTTCAGCCGTTCCCGCAGGTCTGCCAGATTTCGATACCCCAGGGTCTTCCCCTTTTCGTCGACGACCCGGTGCCTTTTCAGGAACTGGAACGCGGGGCCGAGAAGGCGCTCGTCAATGAACTCGACGACGGAAAACAGCTCCTCGAGGCGGTTTTCGAGAGGCGTGCCCGACAGGACAAGGGCGAAGCGGGAGCGCAGCCCCTTTATCACCCGGCTGGTCTTCGCCTCCCAGTTCTTGATTCGCTGCCCCTCATCGAGAATGATCAGGTCCCACGGGACTCGCTCGATCGTGTTGATGTCGCGTAGCACCTGCTCGTAATTGCAGATCGTAAAGAAGCAGTCATTCGCGTACTGACGCCCGCGTTCGGCGGACGGGCCGAGGACGAGCTGGCTGTCGAAATCGGAAAAGCGGCAGATCTCGGCGCGCCACTGAGATTTCAGGCTGGCCGGACAGACGATCAAAGTCTTCCGGATTCCAACCTCGCGGGCCAGCAGAGCCGCCATCCCGATGCCCTGGATTGTCTTTCCGAGGCCCATGTCGTCTGCCAGGACGGCACGGCGGGCGCCGAACGCAAAGGCAATCCCGTCGAGCTGATAAGGGAGCAGTTCACCCTTGAGCAATTCGCGCCGCAGGGGATGGTTGGCCGGATCGGCGCGGATCTGCTCAACCCGCCGCACGATCCGCTCGCCGAGCAGTTGCTGGTCAATGTACTCCTCGGCGTCGGGGTACACGGTGACGCTGGTCCCCTGGCCTTCCAGGCGCCGGATCGTCAAGAGCAGACTGTGGATGTTGTCAACCGGGCGGTCGCGAAACGGCCGGACCAGGGATTCGATTTGCGTCGGCAGGCATTCGGGCAGGAGCATGCGCAACTCGAGCTTGTCAATGTAGCGCAATGCAACCGATATCGTCCGCCGGACGTAGGGCTCGCTCAGAATCTCCTCGGGATAATGCTTTCGGATTTCCCCGAGCGCGAAGAGGATATGCTTGCAGGTCCCGAGAGTGTTTTTCCGGAAGTCGGGGCAGGAACAGTAGGACTGCCCGCGCTCCCAGCCGCGCAGGGCGACGCGATAGGTCCTGCCTGAGCTCAGGGTCGTGACGGTATGGTCGGACCAGGGACCGGCGTGTTCCGTCAGCCCGAGCAGCATCGGTTCCGAGGCCGCCCGCTCGCGCCGCTCGGCCAAAAGCCGTTCGACCAGCTGTTCGTCCGTCAGCAGCTCGATAGGCGTCTTCATGAGCGGAGGGGCTGCCAGTCCCAGGGCTGTCTTCTCCTCCAGAACCAGAGAGAGGGCCGCACCGACGTGATCACACGCCGAACGGCACCGCGAACAGGTCCAGGCGATCC
>RPQK01000773.1 GCA_003819755.1 Acidobacteriota bacterium
AATGCGAAGGCAGGGGTGAAGGGAAAAGTTCAGCGGCGGTTGATTGACTCGCCGTGTTTCAGGCGAGTTGTATCGAAACCTCGCGGCCCGCCAGGGAGCGAGTGTCAGCTCGGTTAACGCGCGCTCACGTGGAGGCGGCGGGGTTTCGATACAACTCGCCTGAAAAACGGCGAGTCACTCAACCGCCGCTGAACTTTTCCCTTCACCCCTGCCTTCGCCTTTGCCCCTTTGCCCCTTTGATCCTTTGCCCCTTTGCCCCTTTGCCCCTTTGCCCCTTTGATCCTTTGCCCCTTTGATCCTTTGCCCCTTTGATCCTTTGCCCCTTCCCTCCGCCCCTTCCCTTTGAATGCTTGTCGCAAATCTCGGAATCGGATATTGTCAGGCCGGGTTCAGGAGTTTCATTGCGCATGAAAAGGCATACTTCTTCCATCCTCCTTTTGGGGTTCCTTGTCGTTGCGTCAGCTGCCTCCGCCCAGGCTGCGGAAGACGCCTATCACACCGCTCTTCGCGCGCAGCTGGCCGAGAAGGGGATAACGGGCGGGACGTGGGTTTTCACCGAGACAGAAGCGGACACGATGGCATTGATTTCGCCGACACGGGTGATGGTGACGCCCAGGACCGGATCGGGTTCGGAACCTTCTACTCGCGTTTTGACGCTTTCCGTCTCCGCGGCCGAGGCAAACCCCTGGGATGCGGCCGTCCGTTTCAACACCAAACAAGCGGTAAACAAGGGCGACAGCCTGCTGCTCGTGATCTGGATACGCGGAATCTCGGCCACCGACGGCGAGGGCTACCTCTCCCACATCTTCGAACAGACCTCCAGCCCGTACGAGAAATCGCTTTCGCTCGACCAGACGCCGGCGACGGAATGGCAGCAGTGGATGCTCCCCTTCGAAGCCAAAGTGAGCCTCGCTGCCGGACAGGCGCGGTATCAGATTAACCTCGGCTTCCAGGCGCAGAGCATCGAGATCGCCGGAATGGCGATGCTTAATCTCGGCACAGCGTATCCGGTTTCCCAACTGCCTCGCTCCAAATACCATCTTGACTATGCCGGGCATTCCCCGGATGCCCCCTGGCGAGCGGCGGCGGCAGAACGTATTGAGAGAATACGGAAGGCTCCTCTGCGCGTTCAGGTCGTGGATTTGGGCGGAGCGCCGGTGCCGGATGCGGCCGTAGAGGTCAAGATGCGACAGCATGCCTTCGGTTTCGGAACTGCGATTGCCATGGGTCGCATGCTCGGCACCTCGGCGGACGATGAGAAGTACCGCCAGAGGGTCTTCAACCTGAACGGCGACGGCAAGACGTGGAGCATAATCGTCTTTGAAAATGCTTTGAAATGGGCCCCGTGGGAGGGAACCTGGGAGGGAACCAAGGAAGAGGTGGTCGCTACGGTTAAGAGCCTGCGCGACGCCGGAATCCGAGTCAGGGGTCACACGCTTGTTTGGCCCTCCTGGCAGAATCTTCCTTCTGACCTTGGGGAGAACCGCAACCCGGAGTACGTCACAGGACGCATAGCGGCCCACATTCCCGAAGAAGCGGGCTACCCCGGCCTCAAAGGGCAAATATGCGAATGGGATGTGCTGAACGAACCAGCGCACCTCTTCGACCTGAAGAACCTTTTTGGAACCGAGGAGATTTACGCCGACTGGTTCAAGTTGGCCGCGCAAGCGGACCCCGACACCAAGCTCTACATCAACGAATACAGCATCGTGAGCAGCGCCGGCAAAGATGTGACCACCCAGACTCGTTACCGCAGCATTATTGAGACGATCCTGAACAACGGCGGCAGGATCGACGGCATCGGGGTACAGGGTCACATGAACGCGACACTGACGGCCCCCGAAACCGTCTACCGGATTTTCAACGACTTTTCCGGCTACGGCGCAGCGATCAGCATTACCGAGTTCGACGCGTCCGGTGCCGATGAAGAGATCCTCGGCGACTACCTCCGCGACCTGCTTACCATTTGCTTCAGCCACGAAAGCTTCGAGAATTTCCTGATGTGGGGCTTCTGGGATGGATCCCACTGGCATCAGGATGCACCGCTGTTTCGTCGCGACTGGACCCTGAAACCCGCCGGCCAGGCATTCTTGAAGGCTGTGTTCGACGACTGGTGGACGGACGCTGCCGGCAAGACCGACAGCCAGGGCGGATTCGAGGTGAGGGGTTTCCAGGGAGACTACACGGTCCAGGTCACGTTCAACGGAAAGACCACGAGCCGCGATGTCTTCCTGGGAAAAGGCGGGCTCGTTCAGACGGTCACGCTAAACGAGCGGCTGCCCCGGAAGCCTCGGCAGGGACGAGGTAACGACTGGCAGCTGGTCTGGTCGGACGAGTTTGAGGGCCCGGCAGTCGATTCGACCAAATGGGGATACCAAACTGGACGGGGACAGCCCAGCGGATGGGGCAACAACGAGCTGGAGTACTACACGGATCGGCTGGAGAATTCCAGGATCGAGGACGGAAAGCTTGTCATAGAAGCTCGCAACGACAGTTACCAGCCGACGCCGACGTCCCCCGTCAATTCCTTCACCTCTGCGCGAATGCGGACCAAAAACAAAGGGGATTGGCTTTACGGTCGCTTTGAAATCAGGGCCAGGTTGCCGCGCGGAAAGGGAATATGGCCGGCCATTTGGATGATGCCGACCGACGATTTCTACGGAGGCTGGGCGGCCAGCGGTGAGATTGACATCATGGAGTACCTGGGCCACCAGACCAATAAGGTCTATGGCACTCTCCACTATGGAGGAGCCTGGCCGAATAATAAAAGTTCCGGAAGCTCCTACGTTCTCCCGTCCGGGAACTTCTCGGACGATTTCCACGTGTTCCGGCTGGAGTGGGAACCGGGGAGGATGCGCTGGTACGTGGACGATGTCCTCTATCTGACGCAGCCTCCGCCCGACTGGCACACTACGCAGCCTTTCCCCGCCCCGTTCGACAAGCGGTTCCACCTGATTCTCAACGTGGCGGTCGGGGGTCAATGGCCAGGCTACCCGGACGCTTCCACGCAATTTCCGCAACGAATGGAAGTCGACTACATCCGTGTATACCAGCAAAAGAGGTATTAATGGAACCAGCCAACCAAATTAATGACGAGAAAGCAGTCGTTCTGACCGTGGTTTACAACGAAGTCGAGGCAAATCTGATCAAGACGATCCTCGATGAAGCCGGCATTGATTGTCTTCTGATAACGCAAGTGCCTCATTCAGTTTACCCTTTTACGATTAACGGCCTGGGCGAGATCAAGATCAAGGTGCTGGCCAGCCAGCTGGAAGAAGCCAAGGCCACTATCGCGGAATCGCGCGAAAACCTGCCGGCCGAGGAAGGCGAGGGAACGGAGTAGGTCCCGCTGCGAGCGGCTTTCTCACGCCCGAGCAGCCCGGGTCCACGAATCACACAAAGTGGCTGTGTCCCAATTCGTGTTACAACCGTAACACTTGATCGCGCCGCGCGTGCAAGTTTGGTTCTGCGCGGCTGTAATTAATAGTGATATTTGAATTTGGTTCAATTTCTTTCAACCGGCTTTTGTCAGATGTTCGAGGGTGGCGGCACGCGCGCTCTGAAGTGTGCTGATCAGAATATCGAATATCGAATATCGAATGTCGAA